>JAGPCI010000208.1 GCA_018058165.1 Bacteroidia bacterium | reverse complement strand
CGAAATTAAATCTGGTTCAGCAAGTTTGTAAATGGCAGCGGCTTCTTTTAATAAAATATCCTTAGTAACACCTCTGTTTATTACACCAGGTAAAGCAAGTATATAATCGGCCATTTCTTCTTGGTGGGCAAAGGCATATTCCCAACCTTTTATTATAGCACATTTAATATTATCAACCTGCTTGGTGTTGTTTTTAACATAATCTTGTGTGCTAAATAATAGGTCCCCATAAAAATCTACACCATAATCTACAGGTTTAATAATATTGTATGATATGCCCATTTTATCGAGTATATAAGGTTCAAAAGAAATATATCCAGAAAGAGCATCCGCTTTACCGTTTGCTAAATAATTTAAATCCCAAACGTGTTCTTTTAATTTAAGTAAAGTAGGGTCAATTCCTTCTTTTAAAAACACCGCTTTTATCTCTGTCCAACCTTGTTTGGAAGTGGCCATTATTTTTTTACCAACTAAATCGGTAGGGCGTTTTATGTTACTTTTGGTTGATGAAAGTAAAATGTAAGGCGAGTGCTGAAAAATTACTGCAATTACACAAAGTGGTTTTCCAGCAATAAAGTCTGTAATTATCTCGGATGAAGAAACTGCATATTGAACTTGGCCTGTAACAACTTTATCTACAATGTCGGTGTTTGATCCACCTTCAATTAGTTTTACCTTTAATCCTAACTCTTTAAAATAATTGTTTTTTAATGCCGCATAATAACCCGCAAATTGAAATTGATGTCGCCATTTTAGCTGAATATTAACCGTGTCTTGCGCACTAACATGCTGCCTTAATATTAAAGTAACAAGCAGCAAAGTAAGCTTAAGTATTATATTCGTTTTAAAAAACATCTATATGCAATATATAACCTCTATTCGTCATCAACAAGCAAATGCGCCAAAAGTGTACAAAGTGTTAATAATTGTATTTAAGTAGCCTAAAAACGTATTTTGAAAATAACTTTCGATAGCCTAAACTTGAACCACATGGAAAACAAATATTTTGCGCACCAATCAGCATTTGTTGATGAAGGTTGTACCATAGGTAATGGTACTAAAATTTGGCACTTTTCGCACATCATGAGCAATTGTGTTTTAGGCGAAAATTGTAATATTGGACAAAATGTGGTTATCAGTCCCGATGTAGTTTTGGGCAACAATGTAAAAATTCAAAACAATGTTTCGATATATACAGGCGTAACATGTGATGATGATGTTTTTCTTGGTCCATCGTGTGTGTTTACCAATGTAACAAACCCACGTAGCGCTGTTAATCGTAGAGGAACATATTCAAAAACACATGTAGGTAAAGGTGCTTCAATAGGTGCAAATGCCACTATAGTTTGTGGGCATGATATTGGTAAATTTGCCTTTATAGGTGCTGGTGCTGTGGTTACCAAAAATGTTCCTGATTTTGCATTATTAGTAGGCAATCCCGCCCGTCAATTAGGGTGGATGAGTGAGTTTGGGCACCGTTTACAATTTAACAATGCTGGCGAAGCTACTTGCCCCGAAAGTGGACAATTGTATAAGTTACAAAACAATGTGGTAACTCGAGTTGCTTAGTATTAAATATTAGCAGTTATTCTGCTTGTTTCTATTTTGTTATTTATCAATGATATCAATTTATTGAGCGCATTTTGAATGCTACTTAATTTTTGTTATACTATGTATGCATCAAGGTCAAACTCCGTTAACTAACGTAGTTTTTGAATTTTAATAATGCTTTAACTTTGTAGGTTCAATCTTATAATTTTAAAGCATGAAGAAATCTACACTTATTTTATTAATTCTTACTATTACAAATTACAGTAATTTATTTGCTCAAAACTGGGCCAAAAAAGTTTATGGTGGTGGAGGCACAAACCTGTACAAAGGATTTACTTTTGATAAAGACAACAACCCCGTAATAATGGGTACTGTTAAAGATGCTGTTGGAGGTAAACCAAACGGATTTGTTTTTGTAAAAATGGATAAAGTAACTGGCAATAACGTAATTTTAAAAAAATACGATGGCGACAACGAAACAGATTGCTTTAAAATGTTTACAGACGAGCAAGGTGGTATGTATTTTATAGGCTCATTTAAAAATTATATTGCATTTGATACTGATACATTCAAAACTTATTACAATAGAGTTCAAGGTAATTCGAACGTGTTTATTGCAAAATTTGATAATGAAGGAAACCACATTTGGCATGTAAAAGTAGGCGGTACAGGTTCAGCAGGAGTTGGTAATATTTTAGATGCGCATTTACAAGATGGAAAAATTCATTTGATGATGCAACTTGGTAGCGATTCTATTTTTCACAATGATACCCTCGTTGGTAAACTTCCAAGTCATTCTACTTACGAACGTAATTTTGGATTGTTTACAACTAATTTAACAGACGGTAGTTTCGATAAATTTTTATTTGTTGGCAAATATTATTACACCAATCCAATCATGTTTAATATTATGCCCGACAATACTTATTTATTAGGTAGTTTAAATGAGGGAGGCGCGATTGGTACAATACCGCTATTAAGTGTACATGCTTTTAATATTAATTCACCACAATTAACACTTAAGTGCAGCACAACCTATGCCGAGCCTGCAAAATTTAAGGGAAGTAACCTTAAAACTATGCATTACTTAAATGGAAGCTATTATCTTTTAACGTATAACAATACCACAACTACAGATGGTGGTGGAGTTTATGGAACAGATACTATATTGAATCTTCCAACTCAGCATCAATTAAGGGGTGCAGCACTTATTAAATTTGACTCTACCTTAAAAATTACTTCTTACAAACGTTTACAGTGGTTTGCTAAATACCCTGAATTAACTGTTGATCAAAACAAACTTCTAGTGCCTATTAAATTTATTAAAACTATTTATACTGAAAATGATTCGATGGTAAGCCGCAATGGCAATACATCTTGGACAGTTATGGCTTTTAATCCAGACTTAAGCGTTTCTGATAGTTTTCAAATTAATACCATAAACTCTGGCACAGGTAGCTTTGATTTAAATTATACTACTTATGATAAGGCTGGTAATTTATATTGCCAAGTAACCCATGGTAAAACAATTGATTTTTATGGTACTATCTTAGCGGCCGATTCAAAATCGTGGGATCACTTAACTGTTATTGCCCGTAAAGGAGATAATTTAAACAGCGGAATACAAAAAAATAATGCGGCAACAATTGTTTCGGTTTATCCAAATCCGGTTAGCGATAACTTAACCATTACACAGCCAATTATTGAAGGTAGTGTACAAACACTAACAGGCAAAACGTTGTTGAAGTTTAACGCGCAAACCATTGATGTTAGCCAGTTGCCTGCAGGTATTTACTTTTTAAATGCAATTGGTAAGGATGGTGTTTATTACGCTAAATTTATAAAGAACTAACCCTTTTTAACGCGTTATTGTATTAGGTTGTTGCAGTGCAAATTGCAACAACCTTTTCTTTGGGCAAGCATTCAAGCAATTCCAGATTCAGAACCAATTTATACATTATACCACACAATTACCTCAATACATTGGTACGCCAATTATTTTGCATACTTTTGCGGCTTCAAAAAATTGTAAGTATAAATGCTATCAGTATCTAATTTAAGTTTGCGCTACGGTAAGCGCGTGTTGTTTGATGAAGTGAATATTAAGTTTGCTCCCGGTAATTGCTATGGTGTTATTGGCGCAAATGGGGCCGGAAAATCAACCCTACTTAAAATTATGTCGGGCGAGATTGACCCAACTACTGGTAATGTTTCTATTACTCCTGGCGAACGTTTAAGTGTACTTTCTCAAAATCACTTTGCATTTGATAATGTACAAGTATTGCACACCGTGATGATGGGCAACAAAAAACTTTGGGAAATAATGGAGGAAAAGGATGCATTATATGCTAAAGCAGATTTTAGTGATGCAGATGGTGAACGAGCTGGTGTATTAGAAGGCATTTTTGCTGACATGGAAGGCTGGAATGCAGAAAGTGATGCAGCAGAGTTATTAAGCAGTTTAGGTGTAAAAGAAGGCGTGCATGGCATGTTGATGAGCGAATTGAGTGGTAAAGAAAAAGTGCGTGTGTTATTGGCACAAGCATTATTTGGTAACCCCGATATTTTATTATTAGATGAGCCTACCAACGATTTGGATGTGGAAACTATTGGCTGGTTAGAAAATTTCTTAGCCGATTTTCAGAATACAGTTATTGTGGTAAGTCATGATAGGCATTTTTTAGATGCAGTATGTACGCATGTTGCAGATATTGATTTTGGTAAAGTATCGTTATACACAGGTAATTATTCGTTTTGGTACGAGAGTAGCCAATTGGCTTTACGCCAGCGCTCTGACCAGAATAGAAAAGTAGAAGACAAACGTAAAGAGTTACAAGATTTTATTGATAGGTTTAGTGCAAATGCATCAAAAAGCCGTCAAGCTACTAGCCGTAAAAAATTATTAGAAAAACTTAATGTTGATGAAATTAAACCATCAACCCGAAAATACCCTGCAATTATTTTTAAAGCCGATCGTGATTGTGGCGACCAGATTTTAAATGTAGAACACCTTAGCAAAAAAGCACCCGATGGTACTGTATTGTTTAATGATATTACATTTACCCTTGTAAAAGGCGATAAAGTGGCTTTATTAAGCCGTAACCCAATGGCACCAACTGCATTTTACCAAATATTAGTTGACGAGATTAAAGCTGACAAAGGTACAATTGCTTGGGGGCAAACCATCACCACATCATAC
>JAGPCI010000207.1 GCA_018058165.1 Bacteroidia bacterium | reverse complement strand
CATTGGTTCCAGCCATTAACTGGTTCAACAGCCGAAAAACATGATGCCTTTTTTGAGCCAACAGAAGACGGCAGATGTATAGAAAAATTTGCAGGAAGTGCCTTAGTACAGCAAGAGCCCGATGCATCAAGCTTTCCTAATGGTGGTTTAAGAAATACGTTTGAGGCACGCGGATACACAGCATGGGATCCATCTTCTCCTGCATTTATTATGAAAAGTGAAAACTGTTCAACACTTTGTATCCCTACAATATTTGTTTCATACACTGGTGAGGCGCTTGATTACAAAGCTCCGCTTTTAAAAGCACTACATGCGGTTGAGAAAGCTGCAGTTGATGTGTGTTCAAGTTATTTTGATAAATATGTAACCAAAGCAACTGTTAGCTTAGGTATAGAACAAGAATACTTTTTGGTTGATAACGCATTTTATTATGCCCGACCAGACTTAATGTTAACAGGACGTACATTAATTGGCCAACTATCAGAAAAAGGACAACAATTAGAAGATCATTATTTTGGTTCAGTACATCCAAGGGTATTAGATTTTATGGTAGAGTTTGAAATGGAGAGTTATAAACTAGGTATTCCGTTAAAAACTCGTCATAACGAAGTAGCTCCAGGCCAATTTGAGTGTGCACCTAACTTTGAAGAAGCTAATTTAGCTATTGACCATAACCAACTTTTAATGGATGTAATGGATAAAGTTGCAGTAAAACATGGTTTAAAGGTATTGTTGCACGAAAAGCCATTTGCTGGAGTTAATGGAAGCGGAAAACATAACAATTGGAGTTTAGTTACCAATACTGGTGTTAATTTATTGTCGCCAGGTAAAACACCACACACCAACTTACAGTTTTTAACATTTTTTATAAACTCTATTAAAGCGTTTCATAATCATGCAGGCTTATTGCGCGCAAGTATTGCATCAGCATCAAACGATCACCGTTTAGGTGCCAACGAAGCGCCACCAGCTATCATGTCGGTGTTTATTGGCACTCAACTTACAGAGGTTTTAGAAGAACTTATTGCAACAAAAGCAAAAACAGTTTTAAAAGCATCAAAAACAAGTATTGATATTCAAAAAATTCCTGAAATTTTATTAGACAATACTGATAGAAACAGAACATCGCCTTTTGCGTTTACCGGAAATAAGTTTGAGTTCAGGGCAGTAGGTTCTTCGGCTAATTCTGCCAATGCAATGATTGTGCTAAACACAATTATGGCTGAGCAGTTAAACAAGTTTAAGGCAGAAGTTGATGCAGAAATAAAAAAAGGAACAAAGAAAGAAGATGCAATTTTAGAGATACTAAAAGGGTACTATAAATCAAGCAAAAAAATATTGTTTGAAGGTAATGGTTATAGCGAAGATTGGGTTAAAGAAGCAAAAAAACGCGGATTAGAAAATATTAAAACCACACCTGAAGCATTTAATGCATACATCACACCCGAGTCGAAAAAATTATTTAGCGAGAATAATATTTTTCAGGTACATGAATTAGAAGCGCGGTATGATATTATGCAAGAGGGATACATTAAGAAAATTGATATTGAGGCAAAAGTTTTGGTTCAATTAGCAAATTCTCATGTAATTCCGGCCGCTATAGATTATCAAACAAAATTGGCAACTTGTTTAGCAAATTTAAAAGCAGCAGGCATCGCCAAAAATACCTACAATGCGCAGCTAGAAATGGTTCAAAACTTATCAAAACACATTAATTCAATTCATGATAATGTGCAAAAATTAATAGACGAAACCAAAAAAGCACACCAAATAGAAAACACTCATAAACGGGCTTTAGCATTTTGTCATAAGGTAAAACCTATGTTTGAAACCATAAGAAATGCGAGTGATGCACTAGAATTTATGATTGAAGATGAGTTATGGAAACTACCGAAATACAGAGAGTTACTATTTATAAAATAGGGCTTTAGCCCCCTGTTTTATAAATAAAATAAAATTACACTTGATAGTTTAATTATTTTATGTCTATATTAGCTTAAACATTTTGTACCAATTAATTATTAGGCGTATTAATTATATCTATATCTACAATGAAAAAAAGTAACTTAATTTTCTCTTTACTCACCATAATGGTAGTAGCAACTTTTGTTGCTTGTGGTGCAAAAAAGGGCTCAATGCAAGCTGCTCGCGAGGCATTACAAAAGAAAGAATTTGCTGTAGCAGGCGAAAACTATAAAGCAGTTTATAGTAAAACAAAAAACAAAGACGAAAAGAACGAAGCTTGTTTTCAAACTGCAGAGTGTTATTACATGGCCAACGACATGAAAAATGCTGAAGGTTGGTATAAAAAAACGATTAAGGCAGACTCAAAAAACACTGAGGCTCAGTACAAACTTGCTGAAACAATTAAAGCACAAGGTCGTTTTACAGATGCAATTATCGAATACAATAATTATAAAAAATTAGCGGGTGCCGAAAAAAATGTAGACGCTAAATTACGTGGTTGTGAATTGGCCCTAAAATGGAAAAACGAAAAAACACGTTACAAGGTAGAAAACGTAAAATCAATTAACAGTAAGTGGAGTGATTTTGCACCTATGTACTATAAAAAAGATCAACTTTATTTTACTAGCGATAGAGAAAAAGGTGCAAGCAACAAATCATACGGTTGGACAGCTAATTTTTTTACTGATGTATATAAAGTGCGTTTAAAAATTGACAAAAGAAACCACAATAATATAAAATACGAAACACCTGCTTTAGTTGATAAAGACAAAGTTAATTCTAACTTTAATGATGGTAGCGCAGCTTTTGATAGCAGAGGTGGTACAATGTATTTTACGCAGTGTAACGGCAAAAAAGGAGAAGGCAAATTTTGCCGCATTTGGACCGCTACATTATCTGGTCAAGAATGGACTGATGTTAAGCCATTAGAATTTTCTACCGACTCGTTTAATAGTGGCCATCCATCTTTAACTAAAGATAACCAAATTATGTATTTCTCATCTGATATGCCAGGTGGACATGGTGGTAAAGATATTTGGTATGTAACTTATACCAAACGTAGCAGAACATGGGGTGATCCAATAAACTTAGGTCCTTCAATTAACACAGATGGTGACGAAGTATATCCATTTATTCATGATGATGGTACTTTGTACTTCTCATCAAACGGACATGTTGGAATTGGAGCAATGGATATTTTTTACGCTACTGGTTCGGGTACTGATTGGGGAACTCCAGTTAATATGAAATCACCTATTAACTCTGGTGGGGATGATTTTTCAATAATATTATCAAACGATAAAGAAAGTGGTTACTTAGCAAGTAACCGCGAAGGCACAAGAGGACAAGATGATATTTGGCGCTTCCACATGGAACCACTTGTATTTACTTTAAGCGGTGTAGCGCGCGATTTTAAAACAAAACAAATTTTAGCAAACTCGTTTATCACAATTACCACAAGTACTGATACAGGTAAAGTAGTAATTAAAACAGATGCTGCCGGTGCATATAAGGTTGAAGTTAAGCCTAAAACAGATATTGAAGTATTTGGTTCGCACGAAGATTATTTGGATAGTAAAATTGGATTTCAAACCACAAAAGGTTTAGAAGTTTCAGCAGATTTAATTCAAGATGTAGATTTAACCCAATTTGATTACGAAAACGCTATTAGGGTTGAAGGTATTTATTACGACTTAGATAAAGCAAACATTCGCCCAGATGCCGCTAAAATATTAGACTCGTTAGTATTTACATTAAACAAATACCCTAAGTTACGTATTGAGTTAGGCTCTCATACAGATTGTCGCGCAGATTCGGCTTACAACCAAAACTTATCTCAAAGACGTGCAGACTCGGCAGTTGCTTATATGATTCGTCAAGGAATTGATGCAGAAAGACTAGTGGCTAATGGTTATGGCGAAAGAGTATTGGTTAATGATTGTGCTTGCGAAGGCAGCTACGTTAAACGTCAGTGTACCGAGGAAGAACACCAAATGAATCGTAGAACAACGGTTAAACTTTTGGGTAACGATTTTAAACCAAAACCTAAAGAAGTACCGGTTGATCCTAAAGTAAAACCAGGAACTAAACCAACTCCTCAACCAAGACGATAATTTTATAATTAACATATTTAAAAAGGGTTTGTAGTAATTACTACAAACCCTTTTTGTTTGGTGGTGAGTGGTTTTTACAACAAAGAACCATTTATGTTTCATCACATTAATCCCGATAAAGAAAATGTTAGCAGTTTTGCATAAAACTAATTTACAGTTTCTTTATCGATTATGTATTTCCAATGCGTAATTTGGGTTCAATTAATAATCATATATAGAACAAAGTGTATGTGCTAAATAGTAAGCACATTTGGTGTTAACTACTCTTGCCGTCAATCTTATACTTGTTTAAAGTAAGGCTTGAAGTGTATGTAAAAAAAATATGCTTCGAGGTATTACTACCACGAAGCACAAAATATTTTAGCTGAATAAAGTTGGTTAATAAGAATATTACTCTTGTTTTTTATTTCCAAATTTGGTTAGTCCTGGCATATTTACACCAATGCCTAATCCCATACCAATGCTCATATAAAAAGAACCTTGATAATTGCCAGACTGTTGGCCAATTTCCATTTTAGATGTTAAACCAATTTTACGACCCATAAAAAATTGCCATCCAGCACGCCATCCAAAATATTTTTTCGAGTTATAATCGTTATTTAAATCTATGTTTTTATAGGCCGATTGTTTGGCATTCGTACTTATGTCATAACTTACAAGTGGCGTTAATACCACATC
>JAGPCI010000206.1 GCA_018058165.1 Bacteroidia bacterium | reverse complement strand
TATTAAGATAGAATAATGGATAGATTGCTTATTTTTGCACAAAATATTACTCAGCATTTTGAAAATATCTAAAGAAGTTAAGGTTGGTTTATTTGTATTTATTGGCATTATTCTCCTTTTTGTAAGTTTTAGCTTTATGAAGGGGTTTAACTTTTTAACACCATATAACCGCTATTTTGTAGTTTACAATAATGCTGGAGGTGTTTTAAAATCAACCCAAGTATTAATTAATGGCTTTAAAATAGGCCAAGTAGAAGACGTAGAATTACTAGAAGCTGGCGATAATGGCCGTATTTTAGTTACCATTATGGTTGATGAAAAAGTGTTGATGCCAGTTGGCACAATTGCCCAAGTTTCGAGTGATTTGTTAGGTGGAAAATCAATTTCAATTAAGTTTGGCCAATCGGATGTGATGCTAAACAAAAACGATACTTTATTAGGTGTACTTGATGAAGGTTTAACCGAAACATTAAGCAAAATGGTTTCGCCTATTAAAGAAAAAAGCGAACAAGTTTTAGCTACCCTTGATAAAGTTTTAGTAAGCATGAACAATGTATTTGATTCTACAGGAACAGCTAAACTATCAAAAGGAGTTGAAGATTTATCGAGCACCCTTAATCACGTAAAAAATATAACTGGTAGGTTAGATAATTTAACAAAATCTCAAGAGAGCAGAATACATGATATGTTTACACATACCGAAAGTATAATGCGTAACCTGAGAAACAATAATGAGCTAATTTCTCATTCAATTAAAAACATTAAAAGTATTACCGATAGTATTGCTGCGGCTGATATTACCAGCACCGTAAACAATTTAAACAAATCACTAGCTCAAATGGGCACCATGCTTGATAAAATTAACCGAGGTGAAGGCTCGTTAGGACAACTTGCAAATAACGATGAGTTGTACAAAAACTTAAGCAGTAGCAGTAAAGAGCTTTCTATGCTTTTGGCTGATATGCAAAAATACCCTGGCCGCTATTTTACTGTTAGCGTATTTGGCAATAACAAACGCTCTGATAAAGCAGACAAAAAAAGAGCAGCAGAAAAAGGTAGTAAGTAGTTGAACTGCTTAATATAAATCGGGATGTTTTTTTAGCTATAATCGTTTTCTTACAAACCTCCTTTTCACCATTATAATTTAGACAACTCTTGCAACAGCTCGTTTGGTGTTAAGTTGTATTGAATTACCCTTCTACGTTTTTTGGTATAAATACTACTAGGTAAACCTCGTATACCAAGTTTCTTATTTAAGTTTTTATCCTTGTAAGCCAACGTCCAGTTTAGGTAACTGTATTGGCCAAAAATGCTAAGTTCATACGATTTATTTACTTCAATAAAACCTA
Organism: Bacteroidia bacterium; assembly: GCA_018058165.1. Taxonomy (GTDB): domain Bacteria; phylum Bacteroidota; class Bacteroidia; order UKL13-3; family UKL13-3; genus UBA6183. Next base: position 3,413 of record JAGPCI010000206.1, on the reverse strand, counting down.
TAACTTTTAATGTTTTTGGGTATTTATGTGCCAACTCACGCAATGCTATTGTATCTGCTGTAAAGTTTGTTGATTGTGGGCTACCAAAATAAATATATACATGATACCTGCGTAATTTTGCTATTTTTTTGCGTTCACCTTTCCAAGTAATGTATTTAAATCGTGGTAACTTTTTACCTTGTTTTATTTGGTCGGCATTATTGGCTTGGCTCGATATGCTTATGGTTAATAAACTTCCGTTTGCAGTTGCACTTTTAAACTCAAATTGTTTACCGTTTTTATCAACAAAACAATAGCCTTGTTTTTTACTTATTGTGCTTCCATATAAATCATCAAACGGATAAAACACCGTATCATTAATACTTGCAACCACAAACCTATCGCTATCTGCCTCGTTAAAAATACCATTGTTGTTTCCATCATACAATGCAAACCGTATGCTATCTCCCCCAGCTAAAGCTACTCCACTTTTTATTTGATACTGTTGTTGTCGGTAACAATGATCCATGCCTATAAACTTACGATTAGGGTATGTGGTTTGATAAAACTCATTCAACAATTCTTTATAAGCCTGCGAGCCTGATATTTTATGCCTTGTAAATTTTACTTGTGAGCACTTTTCTGTATTTGGCAAACAAAAATTAACAATTACAGTATCGCCTCTCCAAGGTAATTGTGCTTTAAAATCATCGTCAGTAAAGTTAAAATTGTTATTTAAATCAATGTATAAAGTTGGAGTAGTATGGTATGGGTTTGCAACTAGCACCGTTAAAAAACCGGGACTTTTACCTGCATTATTTCCTGCAAAAAATAAATACCCATAAGCATAGGCTTTATAACCTTCGGGCTTTATAATGGGCATTGCTTCGGCTTTTTTCATGCCTTCAAAATCCCACGACAAAATGGTATCGTTTGTTACTTCAAACAAAGCCATATTCATATTTAATCGCTCAAATTTATCGTCACGCGCAAACTCATTTAGGTTAACCGTAATTTGTTGCTGTGCTATAACATTAGCAAAAGACAAACACATCAAACCAAATAAAAACATGTATTTAAATTTCATACTAATAATAACTTTACGGTTTACGATGTATTACACTTGCCATAGGTTGTGCTGTAGGCATAATTGTTAATTCGTTAATATTTACATGTGCGGGTCTGCTGATGGCATACCAAATTGCATCGGCAATATCATCGGCTACAAGGTTTTCAAACCCATCGTAAACACTTGCTGCACGCTTTGTATCACCATGAAAACGTACCACACTAAACTCCGTTTCTACTGCACCAGGATGTATTGCCGTAACCTTAATTGGAAACTTAGCCAACTCTAAACGCATGGCTTTATTTAATGCATCAACTGCATGTTTAGTTGCACAATAAACATTGCCATTTGCATAAACTTCTTTACCCGCAATAGAGCCTATGTTAATGATGTGACGCGCTTCTTGATGATTTTTCATTAATGGCAACACATTGCGCGTTACATACAACAATCCTTTTACGTTGGTATCAATCATTGCATCCCAGTCTTCCAAATCACCTTCATCAATACTACTTAAACCACTTGCTAAACCAGCATTATTTACCAATACATTTATTTTTTGCCAAGCAGTAGGCAAACCCGTTATTACCTCTTGCACGTGGTTTTTATTGCGCACATCAAGCTTAAGCACCAATGTTTCAATACCAAATTCGGTATTTAATTTATTGGCCAATTGTGTTAAATTATCAACCCTGCGAGCTGCTAAAATTAAGTTGTAATGCTGCGCTGCCAGTAGTTTTGCAGTGGCTGCACCTATGCCCGCAGAAGCTCCAGTTATAAAGGCAATTTTTGTACTCATGTAAATATGTTTAAATTTTCTGCAAATTATATAAATAATTGCGTGGCGAAGTTTAAATTTACACAATTAATAATTAAAGCATGAATTATACAATCGAAAAAAGCGACCAATACTCGTTAATAAAAACTGACATTATTGTTTTGGATAAAAACACTGCTTCAAAATTAATTGAAAAAGTTAGGCATGAGGTAGCCAGCAGCAGTAAATATGTAATTGTAAATATTGATGGAGTTAAAGAGTGTAATGCCGAAGCCACAAGGGAATTAATTAGCCTTGGTTTAGAGTTGCACGAAAACGATGGTATGTTAATTATTACAGAAGCAGAAGACTCGTTTACTAGGTTATTTGCTAAGGCTGATATTACTTTTATTCCTACAGATGTAGAGGCAGTTGATTTTGTGTTTATGGACCAGTTAGAAAAACAATTTTTAAACATGCCTGAAGATACTGACGAAGCATGAGTTTTGAATTGGTAATTTTAGGAAACAGCTCTGCTACCCCAACGCTAAATAGATTTCCATCGGCACAATACTTACACGTTTTAGATCATCATTTATTGATAGATTGTGGTGAAGGTACGCAGATGCAAATGCAGCGTTATAAAATTAAAAAATCTAAAATTAAGCATATTTTTATTAGCCATATTCATGCCGACCATATGCTAGGTTTGCCCGGTTTATTATTTAGCATGAATTTGATGCAACGCACCGAAGCGCTGCATATTTACGGACCAAAATCGCTGTTTGAAATTTTAGATTTGTTTACAAAAAACACCGAGAGCGAGCTGCGTTTTGAAATTATAAAACACATTACAAACGATAAAATTACAGAAGTTATTTTTGAGGATACAACCATAAAAATTACTTCTTTTCCATTATTTCATAGGGTACCGACTACTGGTTTTTTAATTGAAGAACAACCCAAACTTAAAAAATTAAATGTAGATAGTTGCAAGCGCCACAATATTCCTTTTACACATTTTACAGATTTAAAAAGAGGGAAAGATTATGTGAGTAATGATGGTAAAATAATTATTCCTAACAACGAGTTAACACTTGAAACTGGAGAGCCATTTAGTTACGCTTATTGCAGTGATACCATGTATGATGAACGTGTAATAAACGCTATAAAAGGGGTAAATTTACTTTACCACGAGGCTACATTTATGCATGATAGACTTAAACGTGCGGAAGAAACAAAACACAGTACTGCATTACAAGCGGGAATGGTGGCCCAAAAAGCAGGTGTTGGCAAATTAATTATTGGTCATTTTTCATCGCGCTATGATGTATTGGATGAGTTACTGGCAGAAACCAAAAGTGAATTTGCCAATAGTTATATAGCCAATGAAGGTGAACACTTTTTTATGGAATAAAAGTGGATTGATAAAAAACGTTACTTCAATACTCCTACTCTCGATACAAGCACAACCCTTCAAGCAACCCAAGGCTTACTCGAGCAGGCTGAGTAACAAAAATGGCTACACCAAAACTGATGTAGCCATTTTTAAATTGTATTATTTTACTGTTTAACCCAAATTACGCATTGGAAATGCATAATCGATAA
>JAGPCI010000205.1 GCA_018058165.1 Bacteroidia bacterium | reverse complement strand
AAATTTTTTTGTTTTTGATTTGTTTAACACTACAAATATATATGGCAATTTTCCGTAAAATCACCAAGCTGCTTTTTATCAGTAATGGCTAAATTTGTTTAAAACCTTACATATTCTGTATGCAAATAACGTTACAGCCTTTGTTTATTGGTAGTTTGGCTTGTTTACTTTTGTTTACAAGATGTTAATAGCCCTTGTTTGTAATTAATAAAAAATAGCTTTTGCAAAAAGTTGTAGGGTTATTTCCACCCATTTTCCCCAATTAATGGTACAAATTTAAAGTTGTCCATCGCTATTTTTTCAAAGGTTTTTTCGCTTTTGCGTATTATAGTTAGCATCTGTTGTACTTTTTCATCACCCACAGGTATTACTAAAAGCCCACCAATAGCAAGCTGTGCAGCCAGTTGTTTAGGCACAACCGGAGCACCTGCAGTAACAATTATTTTATCAAAGGGTGCCTCCTCTTGCCAGCCTTTAGTGCCATCGCCACATTTTAAAGTTGCGTTGTAGCCAAAATGTTTAAGTGCTAATTGCGCTTTTTTACATAACGATTCATGGCGCTCAATACTAAATACCTTGGCACCCATTTCTATTAATACACAAGTTTGATAGCCGCTGCCAGTGCCAATCTCCAAAACTTTATCACCTGCTTGTATATGTAATAATTGGGTTTGATATGCTACCGTATATGGTTGCGATATGGTTTGTCCTTCGCCAATCGGGAAAGCCTTGTCTTCATAAGCGTGGCTTTCAAAAGTTTTATCAAAAAAATAATGACGAGGAATTTTAAGCATAGCATTTAATAGGCCTTTATCAGTAATACCTTTATCAGCTAACAATTCAATTAGCTTTTTACGTGCTCCTTTATTTTTATAGGTGTCTTCGTGCCTTATCATATTAGGGCAAATATGATGCACTATTATTAATATATATATACTAAGTTTAAACAAATACTAACTAATAAATGGGCTAGTGTACATTTTTGTATGATTGGTTTTATAATTCTTGTTAATAAACGGTATAACTCCAATTACCAACATATATTGATGAACCTATATTCGTACGGCATCAATTACTGTTATGATAAAGATAGGAATAATAGGCGCAAACGAACTGGGTAAACGACATGCTACACAGTTTTTGCAAATACCAAATTTTGAGTTGGTCGGTTTTTTCGATCACTCACCTGCTATTGCGCAAGCCTTTGCTGCCGATAACAATTTAAAGCATTATACCAATTTATCAACCCTGATTGATGAGGTAGACGCTATTGATATTTTATCACCTGTTGGTACACATTTTAGGTATGCAAGCCAAGCCATCCGAAAATCAAAACATGTTTTATTAAACGGATTATTAAGTGAGGATATTCGAGAAGCAAAACAATTAAGCGAACTTGCTATTGAAGCAAACGTAAATATAAGAATACTGCACGAAGATAAATTTCATCCTGATTTAAAAACCTTTAAACGTATGGTTAAGCGCCCTAATTATGTTGAGCTAAGGCGCTATCAAAATAAAGTATTAAGCGTAAGTAACGATTCTATGATTTTTGGAATGATACTTAGTGATATAGATTTACTAACGCATATTATTGGGTCGAATGTTAAAAAAGTTGTAGCCAATGGCGCAGCAGTATTTAACTCTTATACAGATTTTGTAAACGTGAGGTTAGAGTTTGAAAATGGATGTGTGGCATCATTAATTTGTGGCAACTTTAATAATGGAGATAACAGCTATATTAAAGCATTTCAAAAAAATGAATGTGTTGCAATGGGGTTAAATGATTTTGAAATAACTAGATTAACAAAGGATGAAAGCAACGAAATGGTTCATCAAGAAATTAATGCTAAAAATAACCGCAAACAAGATGTTGTAAAATTAGAGCTAGAGTACTTTGCACAAAGCATATTAAATAGCCAACGATTAACCCAAGACACCCACCAATCGTATCAAAATTTACGTATAGCTTATCAAGTAATTGAAAAAATGTACCCAAGTACTTTGTTTGATTATAATGGATAAGTTTTTTTTACGTTAAATGTACTAGTCTTAAGTATCAATAAAAATAATACTTTTGCGCAACGTGTACATGAAAATAAAATTAAAATTAACGGTATTGATAGCCAGTTTAGGGCTGTTTTCTCAATGTAAAGTTTTTGATAACGAGGTAATTGTACCTGGTTATGTATATATAGGTGGTTACAAAATGGAAACCGCTGCCGATGGAAGCCAAGGAGATTCTACCAGTAAAATTGTAGATGCATGGGTGTATGATAATGGTAGTGTTGTGGGCTCATTTGGTTTGCCTGCGCTAATTCCAATTCAAAAAACAGGTGCTGTAGAAATAGGAATTGATGCCGGAATTTTAAAATCTGGTCAAAATTACGAGCGTATACCTAACCCAATTATTGCGCGTTGGTACGCATCATTAAATCTTAAACCAAATACGATAGACACAATTTTTCCAGTTTTTAAATATACACCACGATCTAAGTTTAAACTTATTGAAGATTTTGATAGGGTAGGGTTTCGATTTACAAAAACATACAGTATGCCAGGCGATACCATTGTTTATATTAATAGTGGAGCAGATGCACGTACACCAGGTCAAAATTCTGGTATGGTTATGCTTACAGATAGTACAGATTATTTTAGGCTAGTAACCACCGATCCATACATACTTACGGGGCTTAATCTTCCTTCAATACTCGAGTTAGATTACAACTCGGATGTAATATTGTATATAGGTATGTTTGCCAATGTGCCGGGAGGAGTTAAGCAAATTCCATTGTATAATGCTTATCCTACTACTGGATGGAATAAAGTGTACATAAATACAACCGATGAGGTTTCTCTAAATCCAATAAATACGGAGTATAAAATTTACATTGATGTTTATAGAACCATAGGGTCGCCTCAACCTAAAATTATACTTGATAACATAAAATTAATAGAAGGGTGATAAAACTAAGACGACATACCCTACCATTTATTTTGGTTGATTTTATGGCTGCCATGGTATCGTGGTTTAGTTTTTTTGCCTACCGTAAAGTTTTTGTAGAACCCGATAAATTTGGTTACGCAATTCCTTTTGAAACCAATACAAGTTTATATTTAGGATTAATTGTAATTCCATTGTATTGGGTTGTTTTGTATATGCTTTCTGGTGCTTATTTAGATGTGTGGCGCAAGTCACGTATCAAAGAAATTTCTGCAACCTTCTCCATTTCAATAATTGGAGTAATAATTTTGTTTTTTGTGCTGTTGCTTGATGATGAAGTAAAATCGTATGAGGTGTATTACAAAACTTTATTAACCTTATTTTTATTGCATTTTATTGTTACTGCGGTAAGCCGTATTTTTATGGCTACACATATTAAAAAATTAATTAACAAACGAAAAATTGGCTTTAAAACTATAGTGGTTGGAAGTAATGGCGTTTCGTTTGATTTGGTTACTGAGTTACAAAACGAAAAAAACCAGCAAGGTTATTTATTACAAGGTTATGTAAACGTAACCGAAGCAAATCAATTAGAAGGTATTTTGCCATACATGGGAAACTATATTAACCTGCCGCAATTAATAAAAGACCATAAAATAGAGGAAGTTATTATTGCATTAGAATCAACCAAACACAAAGAAATTACAGCAGTAACAAACCTATTAGAAGACAAGCCTGTGATATTAAAAATAGTTCCTAATTTGTTTGATGTGGTGAGTGGTGGTGTAAAAATGCAAAATGTATTAGGCACTGCATTAATTCAAATAAACCAACAAATAATGCCTACTTGGCAAATGGTGTTAAAACGTGTAATTGATGTTTTAGTGTCGGTTTTTGTGTTGGTACTTTTATCTCCATTGTATTTAATGCTGGCAATTGCTGTAAAGTTTACCTCGCAAGGACCAGTGTTTTTTAAGCAGGCACGTGTGGGTTTGCATGGCAAATCATTTTATATAATTAAATACCGCACCATGGTAGTAAATGCAGAGGTAAATGGGCCTGCATTATCAACTCAAAACGATAAACGAATAACAACTATTGGGCGCACCTTGCGCAAATATAGGCTTGATGAAATACCTCAGTTTTACAATGTATTGGTTGGCGATATGAGCCTTGTTGGCCCTAGGCCCGAAAGGCAGTTTTTTATTGACCAGATAATGCCAGTTGCACCACATTATAAACACTTGCAACGTGTTAGGCCAGGTATTACCTCTTGGGGAATGGTTAAGTATGGTTATGCCGAAAATATAGAACAAATGATTGAGCGTTTAAAGTTTGATATACTTTATATAGAAAACATGAGTTTGGCTATGGATTTAAGGATATTAATTTATACCATAAAAACGATTGTACAAGGCAGAGGTTTGTAGTTAACTAATTTGTCCCCATTTAGATTTTTTACCATACGATATAAAGTATTGTTTTAGTATGGCATGATGTGGGTTTTCAAGTAATGGGTCTTTTTCTAAAATAGTGGTAGCAATTTCACGTGCTTGTTGCAGCAATTGCTGGTCTTTTGCTAAATCGGCAAGTTTTAAATCTAATACACCACTTTGTGCAGTTCCTTCTAATTGCCCAGGTCCACGTAGTTTTAAATCTACTTCAGATATTTCAAATCCATTATCGGTTTCGCACATGGTTTTTATGCGCAGTTTTCCATCAACACTAAGTTTATACCCTGTCATTAATACACAAAAACTTTGCTCTGCACCTCGGCCAACACGGCCACGTAATTGGTGCAATTGCGATAGTCCAAAACGCTCGGCACTTTCAATAATCATTACACTTGC
>JAGPCI010000204.1 GCA_018058165.1 Bacteroidia bacterium | reverse complement strand
CTTCGAAATCGCCAACTTCTTGTAGCTGCAAAACGATATCTATGAGTATTCCAAATTATTTTCCTGATAATTTTCTATATAAGGAGTTCCTCTATTAACTTCAGCAATTACTCGTTGTAAGATTTTATTTCTAATTGCATTCAACACACTCATTTTTGATTTTCCCTCAGCTACTTTTCGTTCGTAATATTTTTTTATATCTGGTACATATCTGGTTGAAAACAATGCGGCCAGGTGAAGTGTTGATTTCAAATTCATGTTGGCAAAATTGGATGTTCCCATTCTTCCTTTTATGCTCGTCCCAGATGTATGAGCAAATGGTGCCACCCCGCAATAACAAGCGAGTTGCTTCGCATTGTTCATGCGGGTAAAAACGTTTGTATAAACAATTAATTCTGTAGCCAATACTTGGCCTACTCCTTTAATTGAGGTTATTAATTCATATGTTTTTTTGAGCTCTTGAACTTGATTAATCAAATCAATTATGCGTTTTTCTATTGCTGTTTTACTTTTAATTAGTCCGTTTAATGCTGGTTTATTTAGCTTGTTTAATTCTTTACCCGTTGCCTTATCTACCCCGTTCCATCTCTTTAATTGATACCTTAATAGATTGAATACTTTTGTTGATGCGATCGCGATTGCTCATTAGGTCTTTAATCAACATAAGTGTTTGGTTTGACAATGCCACAAGCCTTACTTTATCGGCCTTTGTCATTGCATAACAACATTTTAACTACTCAAAAAAACAATTTTATCAGTTTTGTTTTTCTTCTTTTATCCTCATATTTACATTTGGTTTGTGAATAGTTTTTTCACACTCTGACGTTAAATGTGGCCTCGTCAGGAATCGAACCTGAATCAAAAGCTTCGGAAACTTCTATACTATCCGTTGTACTACGAGGCCAATTATTAGGTGCGAAAATACATAAACCACTCAATTTTTGGCATGGTTTAATTTTTATTTGTTAATGTATTTACAAACTCACTAAAAAGTTTAAATTCGCTGCATGTATTTAAAAAACACCCTTATATTTATTGCTGCAACTGTTTTAGTAGTTTTTACATTTCAAAGCTGCACCAAAGAAGAAGTTGCAAAATCTGTTTCTACTTTTTATGATAATAGAGACAGTATTGAAGGTGATTTTACAGGTACTTTAATTACAACTTCTGCTGGCATCCCGCAATCTGGATCAAAAACAGTAACTGTAACCAAAGGCGAAAACGGCAAACTAATTTTTGCTATTGGAACCGATATTACAATAAATACTGATGTTGCAATAGGAACAAAATCAAGCCTTACAGGAAGCATTTTACAACAAGATGTAACCTATAAAGGCAGTACTGCAACAGCAATTGGTTCAGGTGTTGTTGGTCAACATTTTGTTTATACAAGTCAATTAAACAAACTTACTTTTGGTATTACTGTTACTGAGGGTTCATCAACCAAAACCTTGGTGTTTACGGGTAACAAGTAGTTACAATTAGCTAAATATTAAAACTTATAGTTGTAACCAATTCTAACCGATTGGGTTTCGTAATAATCGGTGCTTATATAATTAAAGCCATGTCCCGTTATTTTCTTTTTAATTACCATGGTATTAAACAAATCGGTTCCATTTAATACCAACTCGCCTTTACCTTTTTGAATACTTTTTTTAACACCTACATTTAACGAAAACCGTTGGCTAATTTCGCCCTGCGGTATGATATCAGGGGCTAAATAAATTTTGAATTTGAGCTTATCAATCCATCATTATTGATATCCTTCAGGCCACTCTACTACCCTAATTTTCACTTTTAATAATCCAGCTCCTTTGGTAATACCTAATTGCCTGGCGGCTTCGTAACTCAAATCAATTATTCTTTTACTTCTGTATGGGCCTCTATCATTAATTCTAACAATTAACCATTTGCCTGTTTTTAAATCGGTAACACGCACCATTGTGCCAAAAGGCAAGGTTCGGTGAGCTGCGGTAAGTTTTCTAGGGCTGTATCTTTCGCCACTTGCAGTTCGTCTGCCATTAAATTTTTTAGCATAATATGATGCTACTCCACGTTGCCTAAACACTTTAAAAGGCGCAAGTGAAGCACTATCTAATTTATTATAGTTGGATAGTTCTGGCAGCGAGTCGTTGGTTTGAGCTTCAACGCTACCAATAAATACAGCTATCAATAAAAAGAGTATGCTAAATTTGTATTTTATTTGATAAAACATTGGCACAATATAAGCATTTACAGAAATGAACACCGATAAACCTTTAGCAGAAAGAGTTAGACCAACAAACTTAGAACAATATATTGGGCAAGAACATTTAACTGCAATGGATGCTCCTTTGCGCAAAGCCATTCAATCTAAAATAATCCCAAGCATTATATTTTGGGGACCACCAGGAGTTGGAAAAACCACTTTAGCACGTATAATTGGTCAAGAACTTGGGTTGAAGTTTTATCAACTAAGTGCAATTAGTGCCGGTGTTGCCGAGGTAAGAAAAGTAATTGAAGATGCCAAAAATATTGGGAAAGTATTGCTATTTTTAGATGAGATACATCGGTTTAATAAAAGCCAACAAGATGCACTTTTGGGTGCCGTAGAAAGCGGGCGAATTGTATTAATTGGTGCCACAACAGAAAACCCATCGTTTGAGGTTAATAATGCATTGTTATCTCGTTGTCAAGTTTATGTTTTAAACGAGTTAGATACAGCAGCATTAACCAAAATCACAAATCAGGCTATCGAGAATGATGAAGTACTTAAACAAAAAGAAATAACCATTGAAGAGCACGAAGCATTGTTTTTATTTTCTGGTGGTGATGCACGCAAATTATTAAACATCATAGAAATTATAGCCAATCAACCATCAACCCAAATTACCATAACTAATAAACTTGTTCAGGATACATTACAAAAAAATATTGCTTTGCATGATAAGGATGGTGAAGCACATTATAATATCATTTCGGCATTTATAAAATCAATACGAGGAAGCGACCCAAATGCTGCAGTTTATTGGTTGGCACGAATGCTTGCTGGTGGCGAAGACCCAAAGTTTATTGCCCGAAGGTTATTAATATTATCGAGCGAAGATATTGGCAATGCAAACCCTAATGCATTATTAATCGCCAATCAAACTTTTGCTGCAATTAATGTAATTGGTATGCCCGAAGCACGAATAATTTTAAGCCAATGTGTAACTTATTTAGCTTGCAGCCCAAAAAGTAACGCAGCTTATTTAGCCATAAATAAAGCAATGGATTTGGTGAGTAAAAACCAACAAGTACCAGTGCCTATACATTTGCGTAATGCACCAACCAAACTTATGAAAGAAATGGGTTACGGCAAGGATTATAAATACGCCCACGATTACGAAAATAATTTTGTAAATGTGGAGTTTTTACCACAAACACTAATAGGTACCAACTTTTACAATCCGGGAGATAATGCACGCGAAAACGAACAACGTACTTTTTTAAAACAACGCTGGAAAGAAAAATATGGTTATTAAATTGAGGCTTTAAAACAACCTAACAAATCACTAAATCAAGCTTAGCATCATGTACTTCGGTAGGTACTTTATCTATTAATTGAAAAGGAAAACAAACACCAATTTTAATAGCATTTTTATGCTCGGCTAAAAAAGTATCGTAATATCCAGCACCATATCCTATCCTATTTAATGCCTTGTCAAATGCCAACCCTGGCACTATCACTAAATCTATTGGGCCAGTAAAAATGGTTGGGTCTGCTGGGTGTTGTGTTCCAAAAACACCGTTTTCTAATTTACTTAAAGAAGTTAATATCCTGTTTTCCATTTTACGCTCGGGTAGCGTTTTTGGGCAAATTACTTTTATACCTTTTGCAAGCATATAAAGTATGGTAGGTTTTAAATCTACTTCGCCATCCATTGATATAAATGTATGTACTACTCTAATATCACCTTGACTTAAAATTAACTCTAAATGTTCGGTTATTGATCTGTTCCAAATGGCTTTTTGTTGGGTTGAAGCATTGTTACGTAGTTGTAACATACTATTTCTTATCGCTCTTTTTTCCTCCATATCAACTTGTTAGTTCTTTCGTTTACAAATAAAATATTTAATTCGGACAAATTTGTCCTTTATGGTAAATTATATACCTTTGCCTCGAAATTAATAAAAACAAAATGTTTTCAAAAGCTTGCGAATATGGCATACGTGCTAGCATATACATTGCAGAACAATCTATGATTGGAATACGTGTAAACCAAAAACAGATTAGCAAGGCCATTGATTCGCCTGTGGCATTTACAGCCAAGATACTACAACAACTTACAAAAAACAATATTATAAATTCAGAAAAAGGTCCAAGCGGTGGATTTATCATGGTTCCACAATCAATTGAAAAAGTAAAATTGAGCCATGTTGTTTATGCAATTGATGGCGATGAAGTTTACAAAGGTTGCGGTTTAGGATTAAAAAAATGTAATGAAAAAAAGCCATGCCCAGCCCATAATAAATTTAAAATAGTGAGAGACGAATTAAAAGACATGCTTGAAACTACTACTATTAAAGAACTTACACTTGGATTAAAAGATGGTTTTACGTTTTTAAAAAGGTAGCTTTTTTTGAAAATATTTAAGACAAAATTATCCGAAATAAAATAAATTATAAAACAATTTAAATCAATAACAAATGAACGTATCAAACCAAACAATTGTTGGCGAATTAGTAGCCCAAGATTACCGTACAGCAGCAATATTTAAACAAAATGGAATAGATTTTTGCTGCAAAGGAAACAGAACCATTGACGAAGTTTGCGAAAACAAAA
>JAGPCI010000203.1 GCA_018058165.1 Bacteroidia bacterium | reverse complement strand
GTGTAGTTGCACCTATGGTATCAACCCAAAACTTAAAGGCAAATACAAAGGTTATAAAAATAGATGAGGTACTAAGTATAATGGAAATTGCACCATAACCCTGAATCATAAAAGAAACCAACATACCATAAGCAACTAGTATATTTATGATGAGTATGGTTTGATAGTGTTTAATGTTTATTTTAAAGTTGTTGTTTATTAAAAATGCAGTAATAAAAACCATTAAGGTTTGTGTTACCCAACCTGCAAAAGCAAAATGCGAGTGAGCATGTTGTGTATGTTTTTGATCTATAAATGGAAACTCGTAACAAATTTTATAACGCATTAAAGTACCTAAAATACCAACGGCCACTAAACTGAATAATGTTAATTTTAACCAGTTTCTTAAATTAAAAGATTGCATTAGAAGTATAACTTATGATTAATGATTTGTACTTTATTTAATTTTTCCATTTTTTTAAGTGCACGAATTACTGTTTCAACCCTAAGGCCAACTAGGTTTGCTATTTCTTGCCTAGTATGTGGTACCAACCAAAGCTCATCACGAGGTGTTTCAGCAGTTTTTTTAAACTCGCGTAAAAAGGCACTAATTCTATCTTCTGGTTTGTTATGAATCAGCTCACGTGCAGTAACAGACTTGTTGTAAATTCTTCTAGAAAGCCTAACCAACAACTCTCTTTGTATAGCCGGATACTCGTCTAATAAACTTAATAAGGTGTCTTTTGATAACTTAATGATAACTGCATCTTTTTGCACAACTGCACTACATGGATAAACCTCATTTATAAATAAAGGTGGTTCTCCAAAACTACAGCCATCAACAAAAATTCCTTGAATATATTCCTTACCATCGTTGTTAATATTCACCAATTTTACCTGCCCTTCTATTATTTGATAATAAAACAACGCATTGTCATCCTCGTAAAAAACAACCTCATTTTTGCTGTACTTTTTTGCTAAAGCACCCCAAGCAATTAATAAGTTAGTATCTATTTGCATAAATTTAAAGTATAGTAAATAAATAACCCATCGGCATTCAAAAATGCTGGATAATTCTCAACTATACTAACTAAAAAAAATGAATTAGGCAACAAAATTAGATTTTGCTGCCCAATTAACAATTATAAAAAGTATGATTTATGTAGTAAAGCTATGCCTTACTATACTAATATTTAATTTTTATAGCCAGTACTCCCAAGTGCATTTGTGTAATATTTTAACCAATTATAATTAGCTGCAAAGCATCACTTAGTTAATATTGCTATTGGGTTAATAAACTACTGTTTTTTTACTATTTTTATAGCTTCATTGTCCGTACGCAAAAAGTACATTCCTGCTGGTAAATGCGCTATATTAATTTCTCCATCTGCAAGAATTTCTAGCTGTTGTTTACCTGTAATATCAAACAACATTGCCTTATTATTTAAACCAGTAACTGTAAACTTATCAGTTGTAGGATTAGGATAAACTTGCAATGTTACAATTGTTTGTTTGGCTGGCTGTACACTTACTATTTTACTAGTTGTATTTGTACCATCCATATCAACTTGTAGTAACCTGTAATATATTACATTGGTTAACCCATTTACATCATCAATAAAATTATAGTTTTGGGTGGTTGTGCTGTTCCCTTTCGATTTAATTTCACCTCGATTGGTCCATTTGTTTTTATCTAATGAGCGTTGCACAATAAACTTGTCTGAGTTAAACTCAAATGAAGTTTGCCAATTAATTTGTGTGCTTTGATTATTTAATAATTTTGCTGTTAAATTGGTTAACTTAACTGGTAATGGGTTTTCTGATTGGTCGCCTCCAATTCCTAACTCACCTGTTAACATTGTTAATGCACTACGCGAAATTACTGCCGCTGCATTTGTTCCTGTGTTAGTGCCTGCGTTGCCTACTAAATTCCAATTACCACCAATGTTTCTTTGCAATAACCTTAAATTGCTGTAGTTAAAAACACCAACATAATTATTGGCTGTAAATGTTGCTGTAAATGTGCCACCTGTTATTCCTGTCGAGGTGTGTCTTACCACCCCATCAATTGAAGCTTTGTCTATAAATACAAATCCGTTGCTAAAATCAAACTGAGGTAATCCAGTGTTGCCCGGTGCACCTGCAATAAATTCACATGTTAATTTACCTCCAACAGTTGGTGCCGTGGTAAACTCAATTTGAATTGGGGTGTATTTAGTTGATGTTCCAATTGGAAATAAACCTGTTGTGCCAGCGTTTGTAGTGTTTGCAAACCAACGGCTAAAACGACCAACTATAGTACCTGAAGACCTATTTAAAGTACCTCGACTTGTTGCGCTTGTACCCAATGTAAGTTCGTTATTATTACAATTTATTGTCGATATCATGGCCAAAACTCCCCTTACAGTAACATTGCCTGATAAGGTTTTGGTTGATGCACTGGTAACAATATTTTCGTAAATACCTGCTGCAATGGTTTGCGGGTTACTGCCAATATATTGCACGGTTGATGACGTAGATGTATTAAATTTTGCACTTTGCAAAGTACCACTTACCGTTAGTGTTGCAGATGTGTTTAAGTACATAGAATCACAACTAATGGTATCTGTTAAAGTTATTGGGAAGTTAAATGCACCAGAACCATTTCCAAAAACCAGCACATTATTTGTTCCTCCTATTTTAAAACTTCCACTTAATGTTGTATTGTTATTTACTACATTATATTTACAATAACTCGAATCAAAACTTAAAGGGGCAGTTCCTGTTCCATCTGGGTTTGTACCCCAAGTACTCAATTGGTTTATTGAACCTGTTGCTTTTGTATAGTATACTGTTTCCGGGGCTAAGCCAGCCAGTTTCCTTATTTCATTATTGGTTAAAGCCCTATCATAAATCCTCACTTCATCCATTGCACCCTTAAATGCATCTGGCACACCAATATTGTTATTTCCAATATGTAATCCCATTGTACCATATCCTATTGCGCCAACACCTAGATTAAAGCTTGTGTCTAGTACAGCATTCTTATATATACTTACTTTTGCCCCATCATAGGTTGCACAGATGTGTATCCATTGATTGTCTACTCTCACATCTTTGCTTACGAATTCGTGTAAAGTAGAAGTAGAGGCATCAGTTAATCCAAACATCCATTTTGAATTATAAGGCGATGCATTATTGGTAGTTAACACATAACTATTAAATGGCGCTGATCCTAATGTATGGCGGTAGGTTAAAATTGTATTCCAAGCTGTGCCAGTCTTCACTTCAGATTTAATCCATGCGGACAAGGTTAATCGATTATTTGGCTGAAGTGCAGCACTCTTTGTAACAGTTATAATATCTGTATTGCCATCAAAATAATAAGCACTATTTAGCTGCCCAAATCTGTCAGATGTTAAAACAGGTGCAGCACTACTAGTGCCGAGAGTACCATGATTACCAAAACCGCTACTATCGCCTGCATTGCCGTTAAATGGGTAATACGCTACCAAACCATTAGATGGAATAGTGGTATTTTTTAAGATAGAAAGGTTAGTGCTATAATAATTGGCTGTTATAATATCTAGTTTCCCGTCATTATCTAAATCGCCTATTGTTAATCCCCTTGGTTCGTTGCCTACAACAAAATCAACCCTACTACCAAAACTGGCAGTATTAATTGTACCTGCGTTACAAAAATTTTGATAAATACCTACTCTAGATGAAGTACCTGTGCCAAAACTTTGTATCAAATCTGGTTTACCATCATTATCAATATCTCTTAATAAGGTTGTATTTACATTTGAGGTTGCTGCAAAATCAACCTTTGTGGCAAATGAAATATTATTCACAGTTGAGGTGTTTCTAAAAATAGAAGAGTTGTTGCTAAAATAATTACTAGCAACTATATCGGGCTTATTGTCGCCATCTATATCTGCAATATCACCTCTATGTGCACCCGAATTTGTTGCTACTGTTAATGAAGTACTACTTATTACAATTGTGCCAATTGAAGTTGTAATGTTTTTATAAATTACTAAGTTATTACCACTGTTATTAAAAAACACAATGTCGTTTTTATTATCTCCATCTAAATCTGCTATAATTACCTGCGAAGGGCTAATTAATGCAGGTGCGGTAATAACACTTGCTGTGGCAAAACCAATTACTAATGCCGTACTTGTATTGCGTAAAATAGTATATGAACCACCACCCGAATTGCTTGTTACAATATCCGTTTTATTATCCCCATCTAAATCGCCAAACCACATGCCCCATGCATTTGTTCCACCTACAGCAAATGTTTGCTTTGCACCTAATAAAATATTACCCAAGGTAGACACATTTTTATAAACTACTACGGTATTATTTACACTGGTTGATGCAACAATATCTAATTTTCCATCACCATTTAAATCTACTAAATGTACAAATCCTAAATTGTTAGAAACAACTGAATCAACCCTTGATGCAAATGAAATATTATTAAGAGAAGATGTGTTTTTAAAAATGCTTAATACACCTGTGGCCTCATTGGCTGTAACCAAATCTAATTTACCATCGCCATCTAAATCGCCCGTGGCAGCATTTATGGTACCATTTGCAGATACTGCTAAATTGGTATAGGCACTAAAACTTGATGAATTAATTTGTGCTTGTACTAATTGATTGGTTATAACAAATACAATTAGCAATAGTTTGTGTTGAATGGTTTTCATAAAACTAAATTAAAATTTTTCGAATATAAGTATAAAATTAGCATTGGCAATACTTCTTAATACCTTTAGGCTAGCCTATTACCTAATTAAAGTTAGCGTACCCCAGTAGGTTTTTGATTCGTTATTAATATTGGTTGTGTTGATGATGTAAAAATAAACACCATCCGGA
>JAGPCI010000202.1 GCA_018058165.1 Bacteroidia bacterium | reverse complement strand
ATGATACCATGCTTGATGAAGATATTGACAAGCTAAACCTTGTAGAAGTAAAACGAACACACTTGGAAATTAAAAATGAAATTAAACATAAATGGTTGCGACAAATAGAATTTGTAGGGTATTTATTTTTAGCCATGATAATTCATGTGTTTATGTTGGTTGCTGGCAAATCGCTTTTAATAGCCGAATCAATAAAAAACAAATTAATTGGCAATTCTTTAAGTAAAAGTTAAACCAACAAAATACTATTAACACTCAATAATTAAGCTTCTTTTTTACAACTACTTTATAGAAATATATTTACTTAGTTTAAACAAGCACAAATGGCTTACTTTTTATTTGTAGCATATCTATTTCAAGATAAAATCATCAGAAATTTTAACACAAATTATGCAATTATTTTTTTCAGACATAAAACCCATCATCCTTGCTCAACTTACTTCAGCTAATAATGAGATTTTAATTGCAGTAAGTTGGCTAACCGATAGGGAGATATTTACGGTTTTATTAAACAAACTAAAAGCAGGTATTCCGGTATCAATTATTACAAGAAACGATTACCTTAATAACCATGCTGCTGCACTTCCTTGGCCTCAGTTTATTAAGCTTGGCGGTAAACTTAGGTTTTGCCAACCTGGCAAAATGTTGCACTATAAATTTTGTGTAATTGATGGCAATAAAGCATTTTTAACTTCATATAACTGGACCTGTTTTGCGGGTTCAAATAACAGAGAAAACATTACACTAATTGATGAAGCTGATGCCATTAAATCCTTTACCGAAGAGTTTAATTACCTAAGTCAATTATTTCCATTAGAAACTAGTCCTGCAAGAATAGAAATGCAAACAATAAACCCAAAACTTCAGGGGTTTTATGAGATTACAATTAATGATGATGAGAAAAACCAAAATGTAAATTCTATTGCAACTGAATAGTGATTTTATTTTTTAATAAAGCGCTTGCGGCTTACTTGGTTTTGTTGGGTTGATATTTGAATAACATACACACCTGTAGCCAAATTTTTAATAGATAAAGGTTGGCTGTCTTGGGTTGATGTGGTTAAGACTAAATTACCAAACATATCAAAAACAGTGATGTTTAATGGTTCAGCATTATTGTTATCAATATACAACAAATCTGCCACTGGATTAGGATAAACTGCAAAATCTTTTGATAGCGATTGGTAATTTAAACCAACTAAATTTAAACTATCCATTGCAAGGTGAAGCAAAGTAGTTAAACCCAATTTACTAACTTGATAAAAGTACGGAATATTTAATTTACTAAGAGAATCGGTTGGGCGGTGCCAATGCGGATTCATTAAAGGGCCATCATAAATTTCGTTAATACCCACAGCGGTTAAATTGTTTTGCCAAAAAGCACCATGATCGCTGTTGGGGTTTCCTGGATTCATAATTTGAGCCTTTAACGGAATATTGTACAAAGCAATAATATTTACTACACGTTGCGCCATTTCTATTGAAGTACTTAAATTACCAGTATGCACTTCTACCACACTATCATTATTCATGCTCCAAGCAATCATATCGTGGTTAATGTAACCAACCAATTTATTCATATAATCTGGAGCCGAAGCTCTACTGCCCACAAGGCTTTGTTCTTCTTCATCCCAAAATGCAAAATGCAACGTAATAGGAAATTGGTGTTGTGCACAAACCCTTACAGCCTCAAGCACAGCAGCGGTACCACTTGCATTATCATCGGCACCTGGATAATATACGGTAATGTCTGGGTTTGATGTTCCAACGGCATCAAAATGCGCACCTATCATTAATATTTTATCGGTTCTTCTGCCTTCTATTTTAGCTATAATATTTGTACCTGTAGGGCTAAAAACTACCTCATCATAACTAACTCCCCAACTGCTAAGTTTTTGTTTAATAAACTGTTCGGTTAATAAATTTCCTGGAGTGCCTGTGTAGCGGGTTTTAATTATTTGATTATCTACAGGCAATAACCCTGATAATTGTTTTACATAAGTTACCAGCGAATCTTGATTGATTAGTTGCGTAATTTGTTGCACTGTACTGTGCTGTGCAAATGCAAGTTGAGATACAAATAAAACGAAAACAAACAATCCTTTTTTCATGATACTAAGATACCTTAAATTGTGAAAATAGATGCATGGGTTGAAATTATTTTAAAGTAGCCAATTCTTTAGCTGACTTAACTTTTATACCCTCAATAAACTCGGCTTTGGTATATATACTTACTTTATTAAAGTTAGATTTTGCCAATTGTTTAAAACCTAAATTTTGATAAATATACCCTAATTGTAAACAAGCATTGGGCGCAAAATAATAGGGTGTGTTGGTTGGCGAATTTTTAATCACATAATCATAATACTCCACTGCTTTGTTGTACTTTTTTTGTTCTTGTAAAATACGGGCATAACGGTAATAATATTCTAACTTATGGTAATCAGATTTTAACTGTTCGGGTTCGCGTTGCTTAATCATGTCTTCGGCACGTTGGTAATATCCACCATCAAACAATAACCTGGCTTTAAGTATTACAACATCTTGTTGGCTTCCCATTGCTAATTCTCGCTCTATATTTTGATCTTCTTCGCTATTTGCACTGCCATACCTTTTGCTTAACTCTCGGTAAACTTTAAATTTTTCAATATCATTTTTAATCAAGTAGCTCCAACTAATTCTGCGGTAAGCATCTTTCATATATAACTTGCCTTTATTAAACGATACAAAACGTTTTAGGCTATGTTCTGCATCATCATCAAGCCTGTTTAATTTAAACTGACCATGCAAATAATCCAAACCATAAAAAGGTTCATAGTCGGCAGTTTTTGGCCTGTTTTGTAACACCAAAATCGCCTCATCATTTTGTGCAGATTTACTGGCTGTAAAAGCACGTAAATAACAACTCAATAAATTGGTTTGATAGTCTTTTGTATGTTGGTTACAAAAATCCCAAGCCTTTTGTTTATCATCAAAATTTAACATAAACAAGGTATAGTAAAACTCCGTATTTTGCTTATCTAAAACAAAGGCAGGATAGTTATCTGTTTTAAAATATTGATGAATTTGCGCCATCCCGCCATCAAAATCACCACTTAACCCTGCTACACTTAACATCCATTTATAGTTGCTAGGAATAGTGCCCAATAATGTTTTAAACATACCAACTGTTTTTTGACTTGGTTTAAAATCAGGGAATTTCTCTACATTGGATTTTGCCAACTGATACGCGCTTCGAAATGCCAACATTGCACCAACATACTCGCTATTAAAACTTTTTACAAAGCCTAGTTGTAAGTTAATTTCGCTTTGGGTATATAATAAATATGGGGTTGATGCAGGAAGTTTTTTAACCAATTTTAAACGTGCATCCATTTGCGCTTCGATGGCTTTAAAGTTGGAGTAATCTTGCCCAATAACTAAGCGATAATAATCGATGTAGTTTTCTAAAAAATCTATTGCAACATTGGTGGGATGAAGTTTTTTTTCGGCAGCTAATAATTGCTCTGCTTTTTTTAATCGTAAAGTGGCAATGTGGTTTTGGGCTTCAATACAAACTGGCGAAAAATAAAAATGATTTTGGGCATTGGCTTCAAACCCAAAAAAACAAAAAAGGAGCACATAGGTAAAAACCAAACGCGCTCCTTTAATATTTATCATAGTTGTAAAAACTACGTTAAATGTTATAAACTAATTTCTTCGGCCAACTGAGGATCAACCAAAACACGACCACAATGTTCGCAAACTAAAATCTTTTTGCGTTGACGAATATCTGCTTGGCGCTGAGGTGGAATTTTTGAGAAACAACCACCACAAGCATTACGCTCAATAATTGCTATACCAATACCATTTTTTACGTTAGCGCGGATACCGTTGTAACCGTTTAACAAACGATCTTCGATACCTTCGGAAGCTTTTGCGCGAAGTTTGTTTAAATCTGCCTCTTCTTTTTCTGTTTCTTCAACAATGTTATCAAGCTCACCTTTTTTGTTTTTAAGATCTATTTTGCGACCTTCTAATTCGGCAAGTAAAGCTTCTTTACCAGATTTCTTTTGCTCAATATCAAACTGTAAGTTTTTAATACGCTTATCAGCAGCTTGAACTTCTAAACCAGCAATTTCAATTTCCTTATTTAAGGCATCAAACTCACGGTTGTTTTTTACGTTTTCAAGTTGTTTTTCGTATTTTTTAATATTGGCTTTAGAATCCATTATTTTGGTTTTGTTAGCCGAAATAGATGCTTCCATTTGTTTAACTTCTGCCTCTAAGTTTTCGCTACGTGTTTCTAAACCAACCAACTCATCTTCTAAATCGGCAACCTCTAATGGCAATTCGCCACGTACCGATCTTAATTTATCAATTTTCGTGTCGATAACCTGAAGCTTATAAAGTGCTTGAAGTTTTTGTTCAACGGTTAACTCTGTATTAGCAGCCATAATTTAAATATAATAATTTATTGGATTCGTATTAATTTCTGATAAAAGGACCGCGAAAGTAGGGAATTTTTTTAAAATTTCATCAGCAATTAAGTTAATTGTGAAAATTTCGCTCTCATAATGACCGATATCTGCAATCATCAAGCGTTTTTCGGCATCAAAAAATTCGTGATACTTAAAATCTCCAGTAATAAAAGCATCAGCCCCAGCACTTATGGCATTTTTTAGTAAAAAACTACCCGAACCACCGCATACAGCAACAGTTTTAATGGGTTTATCAAATGCTGTAAACCGTATAGTTTTTAGGTTAAAAGCAGTTTTTAAATGGGCCAAAAATGCATTTGCATCAAGCTCGGTAGGTAAAATTCCTATCATACCACTACCTACTTGTTTATGCGCATTTAAAATTGGTACAATATCGTAAGCCACTTC
>JAGPCI010000201.1 GCA_018058165.1 Bacteroidia bacterium | reverse complement strand
AATGTCAACATTAATGGTTCGTTTGTTTTTAAGGTCAAAATGAATGTTACCACTCATTGCTTCCCAGTTACCATCAAATGCCAATCCAATAATTCTACCTTCGCCATCAATAACAGGGCTACCGCTGTTACCACCAGTAATATCATTATCACTTAAAAAGCAAACAGGTAATTTGCCATTTTTCATAGCATATCTTCCGTAGTCTTTATTTTTATGTAATTCTTTTAATCTGTCAGATATAGCAAATTCTGTGTTTTCTGGGTTTAGTCTGTTTTTTTCTATTACACCATCCAAATCAGTATATAACGGAAATTTACCATAAGCATTTACGCTTCCGTATGTTAATCGTATCGATGAGTTTGCATCAGGATAAAACTCTCTGTTTGGGTTCATTTCCATCAAACCTTTAATATAAGTACGGCCATGTGCTAATATTACTTCATTAAACTCGTCAACCTTTGCTTTAAAGTTAGTGTTGTAATGATTTTTAAATGCCTCAAAATGTTTAAAAGCAATATCGTTTTTTAACATGCTAATACGTGGGTTTTTAATAAAACCAACGGTCATGTCTGCATTTGCAAAAATGCTATTTTCAAAAACATAATCAGTATATAAACGAATTGCCTCACGCGGGTTCGAGTTGTATTTTAGTATTACTTCACTAAAATAAGGTACTTGCTGGTCTTTAGGAATATTGTTGTAATACAATACCAACAAACTATCAAAGGTTCTTTTATCAGCACGAACAATTTGTTTGTCGTAAGGTAAATCGTTTACCATTTCTGTTAACCTAGTTTTTAAGTTTTCTAATTTTGCAGAGTCGTTTTTTGCAACAGCATCTTCAAGTGCCGCAGCATATTGAACATACTTCATTACAGTAGGAGCGTATATGCCTTCGCGTAAGTAGGTAGTTTGCAAACTAATTGGTTTGTATGCGGCAAATGTTTTTGCTACTTCTGCAAATAGGTTTTTGTATTCTTCTTTGTTTTTAGCCCAATCAGCAAAAGTTTTTTCTTCTTTTAATTTTAATTGGTAAACCTTGTTATTTTTTAATTGCTCCGCTTCACCTCTAAAAAATTTCCAATAGTTAGATACGCTTGCAAAATTACTTGATAATTTTAAGCGAATATCTACATCTTTTCTCATTTCTTCTCTCCATGCATTTAACCTTACATCGCGTAAAGCCACAATTGCAGGGTCAACTAAATCAGTTGCTATTTGTACACCTTGGCTAAACTCATACCTGTTGGTTCTGCCCGGAAAGCCCATAATCATTGAATAATCACCAGCTTTTACTCCTTTAATATTTATAGGTAAATGGTGCTTAGATTTTAATGGAATGTTATCAGGAGAGTATTTAGCTGGTTTACCATCTTTACCCATATAAACCCTAAACATACTAAAATCACCGGTATGTCTTGGCCACATCCAGTTGTCTGTTTCGCCACCAAATTTACCAATGTTTTGAGGTGGTGTACCTACTAAACGTACGTCTGTAAAACGCTCAAAAGTAAAAACATAATAAGCATTACCTTTATACATCTCACGACACTGTGCTTCGTAATGGTTTCCTTTTGTAGTTCTATCTGTTATGGTTTTGTAAATACCAGGTAACTTAGCAGTACGTTCTCTTTCTGATAATCCTTTTACAGCTTCTAAAACCTCTGTACTTATATCTTCAACTTTTACTACAAAAGCTACTGTTAATCCAGCTGCTGGTCTTTCTTCTTGGTAGCTTTTAGCCCAAAAACCATTATCTAATATGTTATCAGTTGGTGTGCTTAAACTTGTAATATTACCATATCCACAATGGTGGTTGGTTAATACTAAACCATTTGGCGAAATTATTTCGCCCGTACAACCTCCACCAAACCAAACAATAGCATCTTTTAAGCTGCTTTTGTTCATGTCAAAAAGTTGTTCGGCTGTAAGTTTTAAACCTTTTTTCTTCATGGCTTCTGTGGTTTGGCTTTTTAGTAACCAAGGTAACCACATGCCTTCATCGGCTTTTACATTTGCAGTTAATAATGCAAACGATAGCATACCAATTAAAATCTTTCTCATGTCTGTTATTAAAAATATTATGTAAGCAGCGAAAATATAAATAATATTTGATTGCCTCTGAAATTTCTTACAAGTGGTAACCATATAAAACCAATGAATTATCGTGGTAATTATAAATAATACACTATCAGTTATTTGAAGTAAAAAAAGTAGTTATTAGCTAAAATTAACTTTTACTTAACATTGAGGTGTACGGCTAAAACTACATTTGTACAAATAAAACAAACAACTATAATGTTCGGTTTAGACGCAACGTACACAGCTATTTTAATCTTCTGCTTACTATTAGCAATGACTTTTGAGTTTATTAATGGTTTTCATGATACGGCAAATGCCGTTGCTACCGTTATATACACCAATAGTTTAAAGCCTTGGGTTGCTGTAATATGGAGTGGTATTTGGAATGGTATTGGTGTGTTTGCTGGTGGCATTACTGTAGCAATGGGTATTAGTAATTTATTGCCAGTTGAGGTGCTCACCGATGCAAACTTAGCTCACAATATTGCCATGATATTGGCATTATTACTTACAGCAATTATTTGGAATTTAGGAACCTGGTATTATGGCATACCTTGTAGCAGTTCGCATACTTTAGTTGGTGCTATATTGGGTGTTGGTTTAGCTTTTGGTATAATAGCAGACGAGCCAAGCTTGAAATATGTTAACTGGAGCAAAGCAGGCGACATAGGTCTTTCTTTAGTGTTATCGCCATTAGCTGGTTTTAGTTTAGCAATAGTTTTAATGTACCTACTAAAGCAGTTTATAAAAAACAAGGCCATTTTTAAAGAGCCTAACACTAATGCTCCACCACCTTTCTGGATTCGTGCAGTATTATTAATTACTTGTACTGGGGTTAGTTTTAGTCATGGTAGTAATGATGGGCAAAAAGGTGTTGGTTTAATGATGCTAATTATGATTGCCGTGGTACCAAGCTATTTTGCTTTAGACCATAGCAGAGATATAGTTGATTACAGAAAAGATGTTACAGAAATGCAATCAATATTTTCTCGTGTAAATATTAATACACTATCAAAGTCAGATAGTTTTGAATACGCTAAAATTAATAGTTTGGTTGCTGATTTAAATAATAAAATTACTACAAACAACACACTTGGAACCCTTACTAAAGAAGAACAAATTAGCATTAGAAAAGATATTATTGTTATAGGAAAATCTACTAAGAAATTGCTTGAAAGTGAAGACTTTTCATTAAGCATAAAAGATAAAGAGATACTAAAAGATAAAGTTAGTAAAGTTAAATCTATAACCGAGTATGCTCCTACGTGGATTATTGTTTTAATTGCAATTTCGTTAGGATTGGGTACAATGGTTGGTTGGAAACGTATTGTGAAGACTATTGGTGAAAAAATTGGAAAGCAACATTTAACCTATGCGCAAGGAGCAAGTAGCGAAATAGTAGCTGCCAGTACAATTGGTATCAGTACTTTTTTGGGTTTACCAGTAAGTACAACTCAAGTATTATCAAGTGGTATAGCTGGTAGCATGGTAGCAAGTAAAGGTATCAAAAATCTTCAAGGCCAAACAATTAAAACCATATTTATAGCTTGGGCATTAACCTTACCTGTAACTGTGGTGTTAGCAGGTGGCTTATTCTTATTGTTTAGGGCAATACTATAATATAGCACAGATAAGAATTAATAAAAAAAGCGACTTTCATCATTGTCGCTTTTTTTATGTCTCATGTTTTAAATAAATAGTTATTTTATCCTTGTCCAAGTATCTGTTCTTCCAATAAACGAAAAGCCATAAAATCCTCTTACATTTAATGAGTTTTCATTAATTAACTCCATTTTGCAACTATAGGTTTTTCCGCTCTCTGGGTCGTAAATAGTTCCGTCCTCCCAAGTCTTATCACCAATGTATTTAAAGCCTAATAACATACGCAAACCAAGTAATGGCGTATTGCGTTTACTTGCATCAGGGTTGTTTTTATCAACCTTGGGTTTACCATCTTCATAATTAGGTGTTTTAAGCCAAACTATCTGTCCGTAATACATGGTTCCGGCTTTTTTAATTTGCACCCTAGCGTTTCCTTTTCCTGTTTGCCAAATTCCAAGTATGGCATCAGCTTGCATTATTTCTTGGGTTGATGCCAAAAAAGTAGAAACATTAAGAACAATAAATATGATTAGTTTTTTCATTCGATTATTTGGTTTAAGATTACTGAATTAGTTTTACGATAATAACATAATGCAACAATATTTGCAATAGTATTTAGTGCAAACAAACCTATATTTGCCAGCATGAGTAAGCTGCCACTATTTAAAGACATTATAATTCACGAGGACAACGATTTTATTTTTGTAAATAAACCTGCTCACCTTTCTTCGCTAGACGAAAGGAGTGGAGTAGGGGCAAGTTTGCTACAAATGGCAAAAAAATATTGCGAAGATGTACAGTTATGCCATCGTTTAGATAAAGAAACTTCGGGTGTTTTGCTTATTGCAAAAAATAATGAAGCATACCGAACAATGGCACTTTTATTCGAAAATCGTGAGGTTGAAAAAACATACCATGCAGTAGTTCAAGGTTTCCTGCAAGTTCAAAACAAAAGCATTTTATTGCCCCTTGCAATTACTGCAAAAGGTTTAGCTAAAGTTGATATCAAAGAAGGAAAAAAAGCAGAAACAATAATTTCAACTGTTCAGTTATTTAACCACCATACACTTTTGGCTTGTAATCCTGTTTCTGGTAGGTTACATCAAATTCGAGTTCATTTGGCTTCACAAAATTTCCCCATTGTAAGTGATGAAACTTATGGCGGTAAAAAACCTTTTTTAAGTAAGTTTAAGCGTGGTTTTAAAACCA
>JAGPCI010000200.1 GCA_018058165.1 Bacteroidia bacterium | reverse complement strand
TATCAAGTTGGCTATAAGGTATTGCATTTATTAATAGTTTATCGGTTGATGTAGTTGTGTAGCTAGAAATACTGGCATTTGTAGCATCAGGTTTTAAAGCATCATATTCGTTATCAAAATTTTTGGTGGCATTGTTATTAAAATACACAATTGTTTCATCATATATTTTGTTTGTTTCGCCAATACTAATTTTAAGGTTATTTATTAAAGCAGTTGAACTGGTTTTACCAAACAAACCAACGGTAGAGTTATTAACCTTAAAGCTTTCGCGGAAAGTTAAATTAGCAGCAGCATTTGTTTTTACAAAAAATGCTTGTCCCGATGCAATTTCGCTCGAGCCTCCATTTACACCTCCGCTATTTACATTCCAAGCGCCATATCTATTTTGTGATGGGTTGTAAACATAAACAGTAGATTGAATTGATGCAGATCTTTCGCTTACCCAAGTTGCATTATTCCAATCAATTGCTGATGGATAAGGATTGGCCAATAAATGCCAACCATTATCTGTTCCACCTCCATTTGATGAAGTAAGGCTAACAGTAATGTTTCCTGTATTAATAGTGCCCGTGCCTTTTAACAAAACAGGTTCTACTGTATGGTTTGAGCCATTTAATAAACTTGTGCCAAGTGCTCTATCACCTCTAATAAACAATCTATATCCAGTTGTTGAGTTTAGCGCTGTACTGGTGTTTGCAATGCCTTCCCATTTGTTATTTATACCAGAGTTTATTGTTTCTGTGTACTTAAAAATACTGGCATTACCTGATGAAGTCCAATCAAATCCATTGCTATTAAATCCACCTAAACTACCACCTGTTCCAGGTCCGGTAACATGTATGGTTGTTTGCAAGCTGTTAGCCACTGTGGTGCCACTAATTGGCCATCCAATAAAACGCCATAACCTACCTGCGGGTATATATCTTTCGTAGTTAACGGCACCAGTAATACTGGCTGTTGCTGCAACTGCACCAATTGATGCTGTTCCAGAAGCTGTTGATGTTAAAGTTAAGAATCCATTTGAAATTAAATTAGCAGTACCATCAAGAGTAACCACACCAGTAACTTTAGTAGTATCTGCTAATGTTTTGTTTCCACTTCCTCCAAAGTTTACATTTTTAAATGGAAGTCCGGCAATGGATTGTGCTCTATTTCCGTTAAAAGTAAATGTAGGGTTGTTTACAAAGCTTACTGTATTTTCTTCAATTTCTAAATTCTTTTTTATGGTATAAGTACCAGAAGCCAACTCTTTCTCGCCAGTGCCCGAAAACTTTAAAGTGCCATAAGTGCGCGCATTAACAGTTTGCTTGTTATCACTGCTAAATTCAATAATTGCGTCCTCATCAATATAAATTTTAGTACTGTTTAAAAATGCACTAAGTCCATTATCATTACTCACAATTAATTTGCCGTACACATAAACACTATCTGCACTAATAGTATATCCATTGGTTACAAACTCGGCTGTTGAATAGATAATTAAGACTTTTCTTAAACCAGTAATTTCCAAGTTGGCATTTAGTTCATAAATGCTTGGTGCATTTAAGCGTAAGCCTTTGTCAAAAGTTCCACCACCATTGTTTGAGGTGTCTAAAACCTTTAATGCTTGGTCTACTGTTGTAGGAGTAGGAGCGCTAGGTACAGATGTCGTTATATTTGAAGTTGTACCTCCATTATTTGTAATAGTTGATGAAGACCCAAAAGTAACCGTTCCGGTTGGTATACTATTTCCGTAATTTAGATCAGTACCGCTATTTACTGTTAAATTACCATTAATAGTAATGTTGGAGCTTGTTGTATTTAATGTTCCACCTGCCAAAACAACATTGTTTAAAACAACATTTCCAGAAAACGAACCGTTTCCGTTTGAAGAAGCATTAACAACTGCCGTGCTATTTTGTGCATTAAATGTACCTGTACCCACAAGCTCAATTATTTTTCCACTCGCATTACAATTGCCTGTTGTGTTGTAGGTAAAGTTAATTATACTACTGCCAGCATTTACGGTGGCACCACTTGGTATTTTTAGGTTACTTAGTGTTATATCGCTGCCAATATTCCATGTAGTTCCGCTCTCTAAGGTTACTCCACCTAATGTAGTAGTGCCATTATTAGTTATACCTTGAAAAGTTGACTTTAATGTTATGCACGAAGCAGATAAATCTAAAGTTGCACCTTGGTTAATGGTTAAAGTTTTAACTAAATTAGTAGCTTGTTGTGCTGTTACAGTGCCAGAATCAATTACAATATTTGGGGGTACATTATTTCCGGTTGCGCCCCATAAATACCTATTTGTGCTTATGTTATATGCCCCTTTTATTTTCATTGTGGCGTTGCTGCCATAGGTTGGATGGCTTGTAATTTTCCCATCATTAGTAAGCAATATAGTGCCATTGATAGTTGAGGTTCCGCTAAAAGTCATTTGGCTTACATTATTAACCTCTACATTATTAAAGGCAATTGTACCAGAAACTGTTTGCCCTGTAGAAGAGCTGGGATTAAAAATTACCCTGCCATCACCAGCATTAAAAGTACCATTGTTTTTAATTTCAAGCACAGTGGTCCAAGTGCCTTTAAGTGTTAGGCTATATTCACCATTATTAAAGCTTAAAGATTTGCTAGCATTTATTTTTAGCGTTTTGCAAATAGCATTTGTGTTAATGGTTACCGGTCCATCTATTTCCACATTATCATTAGCACCTGGTACAGTACCACTCGTCCATGTTGTTGTATTGCTCCAATTACCACCAGTACTTGTTGATTTTATATTTGCTGAGTATCCTCCAAGCGCTAGCAAAGCAAGACATATAACTAAAAGATATTTTATTTTATTTTTCATAATTATAATAATTATAGACTCAAAATTACAACATAACAAAACTACAATCGAGTTGCATTATCTGTATAGCGATATGTAGATGTATGTGGGGCTTACAAGCAACTAGCGTATGTTTTTACATATTTTAAATACGAAGTGTTTAAGAAAAAAGATTTGTAGAAAAAAGCGATTTTGTAAAACAAGTTTGTGTAGTGTTTAATTAAATGATTATTAATGCTTTAAAAATCGACTGCTATTGTGTATTTATAACAGCCAATTCTAATGTTAAGTTAGTGTAAATTTTTAACCGCGTAAAACCAATACTGGCGGCTGTTTATATATTATTTTTCACTGCTCGAATAAAGCGACAAAAGATTATAGGTGCAAAAATGCTGTATTTATAGATGCTGCAAGATATCCAACATGACAACAAACTTATCGTTTATGGCTATGATATACTTGCCTATTTAGCCAATTGAAACTTGTGGGAATAAATATGTTTGGGGAATATTTAGCTTTTAACTAAAAAGGAATACTGCTCACTATGCTTAGAATAACAATTAAGAAATACTTCATCACACTTGCTTTTTACCAAAATTTCCACCATTTTTTTTCTAAGCCAATATAAACACCATCTGGGCGAGTTTGAACTTGATATGGTTTAATAAAATCGCCATGTATGCCTTGGCCAGTTTTTAAGTTGTATTTGTATTTATGCACCGGGCAAACTACCAAATCACCTTCGCACCAACCGCCATTACCTAGCTTTGCACCTGCGTGTGGGCATACATCATCAACTGCATAATAGCCATTTGCGTTTCGGGCCATACAAATGCGTTTGTTATCAATTACAATGGTACGGGTAGTATTTAATTGTTGCGGTTCGGCACCATGCTTTTTAAAATCGTAAACCTTATAAAACTTTATCATACCCACTATTTACTCAACAGGTAATAAAAGTAATTTCAGCTTTACACTAGTTTGGTCGTTATCTAAAACCAATACTAAACTGTCATCACTTAAATGTTCAAAAGGAATATTTTTGGTTGATTTTCCGCCTTCTTTTTCTTCATCACTAATAAAGGTTATTGCGTTTGATGTAAGTTCCCATCTGCCCGTAGCGCTTCCGGCTGCATTGCCAGTAATGTATGTACCATCGGCATTAAATTCGTACAAATTTTTTATCAGCACATCACGCAAAACAGCACGCTGCCGTTGTAACATATTGCCTTGCATGGTATCACTTTGCACCATCGATTTTTGGGCATCAATAAAAGTAACATCAGCAACGCGCCAACGTTTGGTTAATGCTTTTTTATTTTTATTGTTACAGCTTGTAATTATTATAAGTGCAAACAGTGCAAGTATTATTTTATCCATTTTTATAGGTTACTTTAGTTCTATTATTAAGCATATCAAACTAAAAATTCAACCACAATCTAAGTACAAAAAACTATTTTTGCTAAAATTTAAGTACATATTACCCATTATTATTTTGTTAAAGTATTAATTATGAAAACAGTAGACACCCTAAATTTTGCCAATAAAAAGGCGCTTATCCGAGTAGATTTTAACGTTCCGTTAGATAAACAAACTTTTGCAGTTACAGATGATGCAAGAATTAAAGCTACAGTGCCTACCATAAAAAAAATATTGGCCGATGGCGGAAGTTGTATATTAATGAGTCACCTAGGCCGACCATTAAAAAAGTTAAATGAGGATGGTTCTGTTGATGTTGAAAAACACACTTTAAAACATGTATTGGCCGCTGCTAGCGCCTTGTTTGGGGTTGATGTACAATTTGCAAACGATTGTATTGGACAAGAAGCAATTGATAAAGCAGCAGCATTAAAACCAGGTGAAATTTTATTGTTAGAAAACTTACGTTTTTATAAAGAAGAAGAAAAAGGAGATGTAGCCTTTGCCGAAAAGTTGAGTAAACTTGGAGATATTTATGTAAACGATGCTTTTGGTACAGCACATCGTGCACATGCCAGTACAGCAGTTATTGCTCAGTTTTTTAATCAAAAATGTTTTGGTTATGTAATGGCTAAAGAAGTAGCCAATGCCGAGTTGATTATGAAAAAAGCTGCTCGTCCGTTTAC
>JAGPCI010000199.1 GCA_018058165.1 Bacteroidia bacterium | reverse complement strand
TGATATAAAATATAAAACAAATTTGTATACAGAGTTAAACTCTATGTACTTAAGAATATTTGTTTTGTATAAAATAGTACCACCAACACCAATAATTAAAAGTAACCCAATATTAAACAACTTAATGTAATTGAATTGATTTTCGGTTATGAGTGGCATTTTCATGCTTGCTGAGTTTTTTAATTCAATTTCGAAAATATAAATTAAGCAAGAAATATATAATTAAAAGATAGTTAAAAATAGAATTCGGCTGATTTCAAGTGCAATAATTAGTGAACAAGAAAGCTCTACGCATGCTGTATTAACTTACTGCATTGCAAAGTAATCAAAGCAGATTGTAGCTAAAATTACTTGAAGAGACGGTTTTATTTCATTGTCATTTCAAAAGTATCTTCTGGAATTTTACTTACATCCAGTACCAAAAAACCATCCAGTGCATTGTTAAATTTTGGGTCGATATTAAAGGCAATTATTTTTGCATTTTGTTTCAGGTACTTTTTTAATAATACAGGACTTTTAATGTTTGATACTTCAATATCTTCAATAATTTGGTCTAATTTTTTTATATCACTAAAACTCATGTTTTTTAAATCGGCACCCTCGCCTTTGTGCTGGTAAGTGTATTTTTTTCTGGGAGAAACAAATTTTGCTAAGCTGGTATCAAAGTGGTTTTTACGAATGTAATCTACCAACAAATCTTTTGATAAAGAAGAGAAATCATTGCTAATACTTACTGGCCCAATTAAATATTTATAGCGCCCATTTTGTTTAGCTAAATACATAAGAACTCCTTTCCATAGTAGCATTAGGCTAAGTGGTTTTTTCTGGTATTCAATTGATATAAATGATCGACCAAGTTCTAAACTGCTTTTTAAAATTGGAGTAAAACCTTTTTGGATTTTAAATAACTCATTCAGGTAAAATCCATTTTTGTTGTATCGTTTAAATAAAACATCACCTTTGCCAATACGGTATGCACCTACTATTTTTTTATTTAACGTGTCCCATATAAATAAGTGTTTGTAATACAAATCGTACTCATCAGTATCACAGCTATTATTAGTTCCTTCGCCAACGGCTCTAAAAGTAATTTCACGCAACCTCGATATTTCTCTAATAACACTGGGCATTTTACGGGCACTAGCAATATAAATAGCATAGTTTTGGTGGGTACATACTTGTTCGTTTTCGTTTAGTTGCTGTATATCTTGTTCAATTAATTCTGTCGGAGTTTCAGTTATAATTGGTTCAGGTGTACTCGGTTTTTGGTACTTTAGTTTGCTATTAAAGTTTGTAGGCTCAATTATTAGTGATGATGATAAGGCATACGTTTTTGCCCTTAAATAACGTAATAATTCATTTGGGTCGGCAAACTCGTTAATGGTTTTAATAGAAACAGGCTTACCAATTCTAACAGTTATTTTATCGTTCTTTTTATTGAATAATTCTGATGGTAGCTTAGCTGTACGCAAAACTGGGTGAACCAAGCCAAGTAAATTAAATATAAGGCTATTGTGGCCACTAAAGTAAACTGGTATAACCTTAACCTGTGCTTTCATAATCATTTTTCCAACCACAGGATTCCATTGTTTATCACTTACCTTTAAGTTGTTTAATTGAAAAGCAGAAACTTCACCTGCGGGGAAAATTCCAATTGGGTGGCCTTGTTGTAAAAGTGATAAACTTTTTTTTACTGCACTTACATTAATTCCTGTTTTACTTTTATTTGCAAAAGGGTTAACTGTAACTATTTTATCAATTAACTCAGGTATAAGTTGTAAAAGGTAATTTGCAAGCATTTTATAATCTGGCCTCACCCCAGATATAAGCCTCATTAATATTAATCCATCTATGCCACCGTAAGGATGGTTTGAAACCACAATAAAAGGTTCGTGTTTGGGAATGTTTTCTAACTCATCTGCATTAAATTTATAGTTTACTTGCAGCTCTTCAAGTATTTTATCAATAAAAACCAGTTCGGTATTGTTGGCATTATTGGCATATAAGGTGTTTACTTTTTGCAGTTTAAGTGCTTTAATTATTAATGGTGCTAGTGCTTTTAGTTTTAGTTTTTGAAGCTTTAACCCATTACTTATTAATTTTTTATCTATCAAATCTTTAGTGGACATTTTTGCGTTAAATTATTGTGCAAATCTGTTACCGCTATATTATCTATCTGTTAACAAAGCATTATTAAAGCATAAAATTACTAGATTATACTTATTTTGCGTTGTAATTATATAACATGCAAACATTAACACCAGAAACACTTTTAAATACTAATAATTTAGAGCTTTTAGCAACTCAAGTTGTGGAGGGTTTTATTACTGGTTTACATAAAAGTCCGTTTCATGGATTTTCGGTTGAGTTTGCAGAACATAGAATTTACAACACTGGAGAAAGTACAAGGCATATTGATTGGAAATTATTTGGCCGCACCGATAAACTTTTTATTAAACGATACGAAGAAGAAACAAACCTAAGATGCCAAATTGTAATAGATACTTCAAGCAGTATGTTTTATCCAACCGAAGGATTAAATAAAATACGATTTAGTGTTTTTGCGGCAGCTTCACTCATGCAATTATTAAGTAAACAGCGCGATGCAAGCGGACTATCTTTAATTAATAAAGAATTGGTTTACCATAGCCAATGTAAAGTTTCGCAAACCCATGTGCGCATGTTGTACGCAAAAATGGAAGAATTGTTAAAACCTCAAGCCGATAATACGGTATCAAACTTAGCCAATAGTTTGCACCAATTAGCAGAGCGATTGCACAGAAGAAGCTTGGTGCTTATTTTTAGTGATATGTTTACTAATCCTACCGAAAATGATGCATTGTTTTCGGCATTGCAACATTTAAAATACAATAAGCACGAGGTGGTGTTGTTTCATGTTTTGGATGATGCAACCGAACATAAATTTAATTTTACAAATAGGCCATATTTATTTGTTGATAGCGAAACAGGAGAGAAGATGAAACTTTTTCCGGCACAAGTAAAAGAGCAATATTTACAAGCCTTAACAGCACATCAAAAACAACTAAAACTTAAATGTGCGCAGTTTAAAATTGAGTTTGTAGAAGCTAATGTTGGTAATGATTTTAGCCAAGTGTTATTGCCTTTTTTAGTGAAGCGGAATAAAATGAAGTAAAAATCGAAGAGCGAAACTTGAAAAAATCTTTCAGAAGAAGAAGTAAAACATAATAATGTTGTTAGCATTTCTTCTTTCAAAACGAGGTTCAGCGGAGCTAATTTAGTGCTTCGGTTTTAGCATTTAGTTACTAAATTGTTTATATAGCTGTTATTAAGAAATAATTCTTTTTGCCTTTTTGTGCAATTAAGTATTTGCCATTTATTAATTGAGCAGCAGTTATTGGTGCATCAATATTTTCAATTTTTTGTTTGTTAATACTCACACCACCGCCAGCAAGCATTTTTTTAGCTTCACTTTTTGATGGAAATACCTGTGTTTTTTCTGCTAAAAAATCAACCAATGGTATACCTGCTTCAAGCTCGGTTTTAGATACCGTAAATTGTGGTACACCATCAAAAATATCTAAAAAGGTAGTTTCATTTAATTGTTCAAATGCTTGCGCAGTTGCATTACCAAACAAAATATTACTGGCTTCAATAGCAGTGTTATACTCGGCTTCGCCATGCACACGTATAGTAATATCTTTGGCTAAAGCTTTTTGTAAAGTGCGGGTATGTGGCGCTGCATCATGTTCTATAGTTAAAGCTTCTACTTCTGCTTGGGTTAATAAAGTAAAAATCTTAATCCAGCTTTTGGCATCATCATCAGTTGCATTTAACCAAAACTGATAAAACTTGTATGGCGATGTTTTTTTTGCATCAAGCCAAATTGCTCCACTTTCTGTTTTGCCAAATTTAGTTCCGTCAGATTTTTTTATTAAATTAGTAGTTAATGCAAATGCTTCACCACCATCTTTTCTTCTTATTAATTCAGTTCCGGTAACAATATTTCCCCATTGGTCGCTTCCACCCATTTGTATTTTTATACCATGGTTTTTCCATAAGTAATAAAAATCATAACCCTGCACCAATTGGTATGTAAACTCTGTAAATGATAGTCCGTTTTCGCCATCCAATCTTCTTTTTACACTATCCTTAGCCATCATATAATTTACCGTAATGTGTTTGCCCACATCACGTATAAATGCCAAGAAATTAAAGTTTTTAAACCAATCGTAATTATTTACCATTACAGCACTATTTGCACCACTATTAAAGTTTAAAAACTTTTCTAATTGTTGGTGTATACTAGCTACATTATGGTTTAAAGTTTCTTCGTTTAGTAAGTTACGTTCTGCACTTTTTCCGCTTGGGTCGCCCACCATACCAGTAGCACCGCCTACCAAAGCAAAAGGCTTATGTCCTGCACGCTGAAAATGAATTAAAGTCATTACTTGCATTAAATGCCCTACATGCAGAGAGTCGGCAGTTGGGTCAAAACCAATATATCCGCTCACCATTTCTTTTTCTAACAACTCGGTTGTACCTGGCATAATGTCTTGTAACATGCCCCTCCAATTCATTTCTTCTGCAAAATTTGTATTACTCATAACCCCGCGAAAATAGTTTTTTATCACATTATACTTGCAATCAATTTTGATTTAAAAACATGTTTTTTATGGTTGTTGTAGCGCTAAGTCGGTATTATCGACTAATGTCATATTTTCTGTTTATTTTGCATTTTGGTTATTTGTTTGTAATTTCGGCTGCTAATTGTTAGTTAGCGTTGGTGTTTAGGTAAGGCCAAGCTGCTTAATATTTTATTCATGCTAAAATTGATTTTTAATTTAATTGACAAGTAAAAATATGGCAGGCAACCATGTAAATGCCACACTAAACACCCTGCCAGTAATGCTGTGGGTTTGTGATGCTGCTGGTAAATTTGTATTTTTTAATCA
>JAGPCI010000198.1 GCA_018058165.1 Bacteroidia bacterium | reverse complement strand
CTTATAATCAGGCATCATCAAACAATATAAAAACCGAAAGTAATGTAACCTTTATTTATGACTTAAACATTGGTATTGGATATAATATCAAATAAGTTTGTTTAATTGTTTTTGTAGCACGCTGACGTGTATTCTAAGACTTAACCGTTCAAGCTGACGTGTCGTCAGTGTGCTTCAAAACATTTTATTTGATGTATTCTTTTATCGTTGTTTGTGTGAGCATAACTTATTGCATTTTTAAATCTCAACACTAAATGTTACTTTTAAATTTATAAATGAAATGTATAACCTTTAAATTGAATGTATCAACACACGCACGGCACGTGCGCGTAAACGGAATAATATTGGCATTATTTTTTTGCAGTATGTTACAAATTAATGCGATGGGACAGGTAAAACTCGAAGACAGTAAAGTTTTGGTTGATAATTTTTATCATGCTTATAAACTAAGAATAGACAGTTTTGAAAATGCACGAGTGTTTGTTGATCCAATTCTAAAAAGTGAACACTTTGTTAAAGTCATTTCTAATACCACACCTCAAATCACAGACTCATTAATTATACATCAATATAACCTACTTCAACTTCTAACTATTTATGCAAATAAACAGGATACAGATATGTTAAGGTTCGTGTCAAGAATGTTTTATTTTTTATGTATTGAAGATTATTGTAAGTCTGTTAACGATGTTGTTAAGTTGTGTCAAAGCAAACAATTGCCTTGTTTTATACTTAATGATTTTATTTATCAGGATTTCACGCTATCTAATAACTTCGCTAAACATCATAGCAAAAGTATAGTAAAGCAAGCAATGCAAAATGTGGTAAACACTTTAAAGAAAATGGATGATAAAGCATGTGTGAGTATACTCCATCAAATAGAAAGTTATGGAATAGGTGATGATATTTTCGACTCAACCTTAGAAAAAGTACAACCGCCTGCATTTCGGCACAGATGTCCTTAGAATTTTTACTTATAAATAAAACGTTTAACTTTTATAATGAATATAATAACAAAGTATTCGGCACGTGCGCAGAGCTAATTTTTTATAAAAGCCCTTCATTTTTTAAATGAAGGGCTTTTATATTTTTATTTATTTTGATTAATAAT
Source organism: Bacteroidia bacterium (assembly GCA_018058165.1). Lineage (GTDB taxonomy): Bacteria > Bacteroidota > Bacteroidia > UKL13-3 > UKL13-3 > UBA6183. Next base: position 3,845 of record JAGPCI010000198.1, on the reverse strand, counting down.
TTGTTGTAATGCTTTTGCTTGTATTACGCCTGATTGTCGCCAAACGGATTGGCCATTTTTAAATAATATTAAAGTTGGCACACCTTGTATTTGGTAGTGTTGTGCTATCGCAGGGTTTTTATCTACATCTACTTTTAGTATTTTGGCATCATTGCCCACTAGTATTTTTAACTCTTCTAAAATGGGCTTCATCATTTTGCATGGTCCGCACCACTCGGCCGAAAAATCAACCAAAACAGGTGTTTCGCCAGCTATTATTTCATTAAATGCATTGCTCATATTATTAATTATTAAATGATGTTATACTAATGGTAATGCCTATGCTACATGAAAATAGTTCAATGAGGCCTGAGCTGAAATTGGACTATATTGAATGTGCTTTCGGTATTATTTAACTTCTTCAAAGGTTACATCTTCGGTTAAATTGGTTTGATTTTTATTGGGTGCCGGAACAGCACAACGTCCGCCTGCGCATCCAATACCAAAAATTGACATGGCACCAAAATAAACACCCAAACCAACCAACATGTACTGATGAGACATTACAGCTTGTATGGTAAGGGTTATTCCCATCACCAAATACAAGGCACGCATAAGTGTCCAGCCTGTTAATATTCTTTCTTTCATTATTTGCCTAATTTGTTTTTTAAACTCATCCATCCACCGCCATTATAAACCTCGTAACCTTTAGATGCTAAAAAGCCACGTGCCGATGAACTGCGCATACCGCTTGCACAACAAGCAATAATGGGTTTATCTTTTTTTAGCTTAGTAAGGTTTTGCTCTAGCGTTTGTAAAGATATGTTAATTGAACCTTTAATATGTCCTGAATCGAATTCGCCTTTGCTGCGCACATCTAAAATAATTGCGCCTTTATTTAGTAAATCGTTGTAATCTACTTTTGGTCCTAAGCCAAACATTTTCTTTAAAGTATTTATCATGGCTTAGTTGTTTATTAAATAATTTACATCAAACCAACTGCCACCATTGCTGCAATCTACGCCTTGGTTTTTTAAATATGCTTCTGCTTGTCCGCTTCTGCCTCCGCTTGCGCAACATAACACAATTGGTGCAGGCATTGCTTTTATTTCTTCTACTTTAGATACAACTTCTTGTAATGGAATATTAATGCTTCCTGTAACATGTCCGCCCATAAATTCTTCTGGTGTGCGCACATCAATAATAGTATTTGGTTTCATTTTTTTGTTATTTATTATCTGTTGTTTTAATTTCTTTTTTGTTAAACGAGCTCACAAGTAACCCGCCCATCATACCACCATATAAGGTACTTATTATTGGGCTTGATGTAATTGCACATGTACCGCTTGAACATCCTATAAAAAAGTAATAAGAATATCCCAATGCAGCACCTACTAAAATGCCAATGCCTGTTTTGCTGTGTTTTTTAATTAATGTTTTCATTATAACATGGTGCTTGGGCATACATAAGCGCTTACTTCAATTATGCCTCTTTCTTTTATAGCAGAAAATCCGCTTTCTATGTTTATTAAATTATCGTAACCGCGTGCTTTTAGCACCGATGCAAATATCATTGAACGGTAACCACCAGCACAATGTACGTAATAGGTTTTGTTTTTATCAATAAGCAACATGCTTTCGTTAATAAAATCAAGTGGTGCATTAATGGCTTGTATTACATGCTCTGATTTGTATTCGCTTTCTTTACGCACATCGAGTATATTTATATCAGCATTTTTTTGAAAAACATCAATAAACTCATCAGTGCTTATGCTTTTTATATGATCTACCTCTTTGCCGGCTTTTATCCAAGCATCCATTCCACCATCTAAATAACCGATTGCTTTATCGTACCCAACCCTTGCCAAGCGTGTAACCACTTCTTCTTCTCTACCTTTTTCTGTTATTAATAATAGGGGTTGATTAATATCTAAAACCATTGTGCCAACCCACACGGCAAAGCTTCCATCAATACCAATGTTTACAGCATTAGGAATAAAAGATTTTGCAAACTCAGTTGCACTGCGCGTATCTAAAACAAGTGCGCCAGTTTCGTTTGCAGCAGCTTCAAATGCTTCAACACTTAAAGCTTGTGTACCTTGATGCATAACATTATCAATGCTATCATATCCTTGAATGTTCATCATAACATTTTTAGGAAAATAAGCTGGTGGTGGCATCAAGCCTGTTAATACTTCTTTTACAAATTCGTCTTCAGTAATACCTGGACGTAATGCATAATTTGTTTTTTTCTGATTGCCTAAAGTATCGCTGGTTTCTTTACTTAAATTTTTGCCACATGCACTACCAGCACCATGTGCAGGATATACAATAATATCATCAGCCAAAGGCATTATTTTAGTTTGCAACGAGTGGTATAAATGTTTAGCAAGTTTTTCTTGTGTTAAATCGGCAATTACATGTTGTGCCAAATCTGGTCTGCCCACATCACCAATAAATAAAGTATCGCCCGAGAATAAAGCTGTTTGTTTTCCGTTTTCATCGGTTAACAATAAACAACTACTTTCTAAAGTGTGTCCAGGTGTGTGAATTAATGTTAGCGTTGCATTACCAATTTTAAATACTTGGCCATCGGTTGCTATTAAAGCGTCAAAACCCAATTGCATTTCTGTGGGACCATAAACAATGGTAGCACCAGTTTTTTGTGCTAAATCAACATGGCCACTTACAAAATCTGCGTGAAAATGAGTTTCGAAAATATATTTAATTTTTGCACCACGTTTTTCGGCCATTTCTATATATGGCGTAACCTCACGAAGCGGGTCTATAATTGCAGCCTCGCCATTACTTTCGATATAATAAGCACCTTGTGCTAAACAACCAGTATAAATTTGTTCTACTTTCATATTCCTTAATTTGATGGTACAAAGTTAAGGCTTTATTAAAAGTTATACGGTTACTTTTGTTACATAATCAAATCAACAAAAATTGATATTTATTAATCAACTTTTCTTTTGCAGGTTGAAAGTCCAAATATGGTGTATAGTGGGCAAAAGCTAATTAAGCTGGTAACAAAAAATATAGCACCTACAACTATTAAAATGGTGGCCACCATCCCGCTAATTACGCCCGTAAAAAATAATCCCACAATTGCAACTGCAACAATAATTCTTACAATTCTGTCGGTTAATCCCATGTTTGTTTTCATAACATTATATTTTATTTGTTGATGCAAGTTAATTAAAGTTTTGAATTTGCTAAAAATGCAATGTTTTTATTACAATTTCAATTTCAACTCGTTAATTCTATTACCACTAACAGATATAATGGTAAACTGAAATTGCTCCACATTAATTACTTCACCTTTTGATGGGATGTTTTCATGCACCGCATATATGTATCCGCCAAGTGTATTGTAATCGCCTTCGGGTATGTTAAAATCGTATTTATTGTTTAGGTAATCTACCTCTAAACGGGCGTTAAAAATATACTCTTTTTCGTTAAGCTGAATCTCTGTTAATTCTTCTACATCATGCTCATCTTCAATCTCACCAAAAATTTCTTCCATAATGTCTTCAATGGTAACAATACCTGCTGTAACTCCTAACTCATCAACCACCAAAGCTATACTTTTGCGTGTGCGAGTAAAGGTGTTTAAAAGCTCGTTAGCCAACATGGTTTCTGGAGCAATTTCTATTGGAATTAATATAGAGCGAATGCTATGTGGATTTTTAAATAAATCTTTTTGATGCGTGTATCCAATAATATGATCTACGGTGCCTTGATGTACCAATATTTTTGATAAACCTGTTTCTTTAAAAATATCATATAACTCTTGGGTTGTAGCATCAATATCAATGCTAATTAATTCGGTACGCGGTGTCATACAATCACGTAAACGCACA
>JAGPCI010000025.1 GCA_018058165.1 Bacteroidia bacterium | reverse complement strand
ACACCGCGAAAAAGCGTCACCATTCCTCATTAAATAATACCCAACCGGCTGAGGTTACTCCTACTAAATTTCATTTAGAAAACTGCTTAGCATGTGCTGGTAAAGGCATAATTCCTGCCGCCATCCATACGGCTGTGCATGCAGAACAATACCCGCATGTGGCCATTATTGGTGGTGGAATTGGTGGTGTGGCATTAGCTTTAGCCTGTTTACATAGAGGTATTCCGTTTACGCTTTTCGAGCGCGATAACAGTTTTGATGCACGATCGCAAGGTTATGGGTTAACCTTGCAACAAGCCAGTAAAGCCATGGCCGAACTTGGAATACTAACCTTAAACAAAGGTGTGGTTTCAACCAAACATGTGGTGCATAACCCCGAAGGCAAAGTGATTGGCGAATGGGGCATGCGAAAATGGATGGAAAACAACCCCAATGCAGCTCCTCGAAAAAACAACATACACAACATACACATTGCACGACAGGAATTACGTTTGGCTTTGCTTAACCAATTGGGTAAACATGCCAATGTACAATGGGAACATCAACTAACCGAACTAAAAACTACTGCCCAAAACAAAGTAGCATTGAGTTTTATGGTAAACGGAACCCAAAAACATGTAACAGCCGATTTGGTAGTAGGTGCTGATGGAATTAGAAGTACAGTGCGTAAGATGATTATTGGCGATGAAACCACCCCATTGCGTTACTTGGGTTGTATTGTTATTTTAGGCATTTGTAAGCTAAGTGCATTACAAAACATTGAAAGTTCGTTGCTCGATTCTGCTACGGTGTTTCAAACTGCCAATGGCCACGAGCGCATTTATATTATGCCTTATGATGCCCACTCGGTAATGTGGCAATTAAGTTTCCCTATGGAAGAAAAAGAAGCCGCAGCATTAAGCGCTAAAGGAGCGGCTGCTTTAAAAGCTGAAGCATGCCGAAGAACACAATGGCATGAGCCCATACCAGCTATTTTAGCAGCTACGCGTGCTGCCCAAGTTTCGGGATACCCGGTTTACGACAGGGATTTGTTACAACCCGAATGGATGAAAAATGCCGGCCCGGTAACATTAATTGGTGATGCTGCACATCCCATGAGTCCGTTTAAAGGACAAGGAGCTAACCAAGCATTGCTTGATGCATTGGCACTTGCAAGAACAATATACATCAACTGTAAATCACCCACCGAATGGCGCAACGCGGGATTAAGAGCACATGTATTGACTGCCTTTGAAACAGGCATGATGACCCGTAGTGCAGTAAAGGTAAAAGAATCAAGGGCTGCGGCACAATTTCTTCATACCGATATTGTGTTACAAGAAGGCAATATTACCCGTGGCGGTTGTGCCAAAACTTTAATGGCTTAGGGTTTAAAGTGTAAATATTCTGTTAGCTAAACAAAAATTCAACTGAAAAGTAATTCTTGATAACCCAGAAACACCAGCTTGAAAAAAAATAAATAAATAAAGCAAAGTAGGTTTTAAATCGTAAATTACTTGTTTATTGCTCAATATTATTACCCAAAAAATAGCATTATACCGAAAGCATATTCTATATAGTCCAATTTAGGCTCGTGCCTCATTTAACCCAAATTACGCATTGGAAATGCATACCCGATGAAGATCTAAAAAAGTTTCTACACTTATAAAAGTACAATCATTTAAGGAAGCAATTTTAATTTAAGGTACAAAAATCTAAATCAACTTAAATACCAAACAACCTAAGCGAAACGGCTGCCTTGAATCTATACCATAGCAAACTTTTTTGTTTTGGGGGATACCAAATGTGTCTTTCAATAAAAAAAACTGTCTATTTACCAGAAAGGCACTATATTAGGCTTCAATTTAAAAACACGGACAAGGGTTAACGAACAATAAAACACAAATTATATAAACATCATGAAATTAATTCTGAAAAATAATTTGCATTGTTCATAAAATGACTACCTTTGACCGCTTTTTTAAGCGAAAGGAGAATTATTTAATTGACAAAAAACAACAACATTCAATTCGAAACACCAAGCGCAGATTTTGACTGGAGCATGGACACTGCCGGTTTCGGCAACTATTCTAAAGACGAGAGAGCAACTCTTGAAGGTCTTTATGAACAAACACTTAGCACTATTGCTGAGAAAGAAATTGTTAAAGGTACCGTTGTAGGTTTTACCGAAAAGGAAGTGGTCCTTAACATTGGCTTCAAATCTGATGGTTTGATTGCTAAAACAGAATTCCGCGACTTACCAGACTTAAAAGTTGGTGATGTAGTAGAAGTATTGCTTGAGAACAAAGAAGACGCATTAGGTCAACTTGTATTATCTCGCAAAAAAGCCATGAGTGAGCGTGCATGGGACAACATTATGAAATGTTTTGAAAACGATGAGATTGTTAACGGTTACGTTAAATCACGTACAAAAGGTGGTTTAGTAGTAGAGTTATTCAGTATCGATACGTTTTTACCTGGCTCACAAATTGACACCAAACCAATTAAAGATTACGATGTTTATGTTGGTCAAACTATGCCATTTAAAGTGGTAAAAGTTAATCACCAATTTAAAAATGTGGTAATTTCTCACAAGGTGTTAATTGAAGAAGATATTGAAAAACAAAAATCAGACATCTTATCTAAATTAGAAAAAGGCCAAGTATTAGAAGGTACTGTTAAAAACATGACTTCATTTGGTGTGTTTATCGATTTAGGTGGTGTTGATGGTTTATTACATATTACTGATATTTCTTGGGGCCGCATAAACCACCCAGAAGAAGTATTAAAAATGGATCAAAAAATCAACATCGTTGTGCTTGATTTTGATGATGAGAAAAAACGTATTAGCTTAGGCTTAAAACAACTTTCTTCTCACCCATGGGATAGCTTAGCAGATACTTTAGTTGTAGGTGCTAATGTTAAAGGTAAAATTGTAAACATAGCAGATTACGGTGCATTCCTTGAAATAGCTCCTGGTGTTGAAGGTTTAATTCACGTGAGTGAAATGAGCTGGAGCCAACACTTACGTAGCCCACAAGACTTTATGAAATTGGGTGACGAAGTAGAAGCTGTTATTTTAACGCTTGAAAAAGAAGAGCGTAAAATGTCTCTTGGTATCAAACAATTAAAATCAGATCCTTGGGTTAACATTAACGAAAGATATCCTGTTGGTTCTCGCCATAAAGGTGTAGTTCGTAACATGACTAACTACGGTTTATTTGTTGAACTTGAAGAAGGTGTTGATGGTTTAGTTCACGTAAGTGACTTAAGCTGGACCAAGAAAATCAAACATCCTGCTGAGTTTGTTAAGAAAGATCAAGAATTAGACGTTATGGTACTTGAGGTTGATTTAGAAAACCGCAGATTAAGCCTAGGTCATAAGCAACTTGACGAAAATCCTTGGGATACTTTCGAAACAATCTTTACTTTAGGTTCTGTTCACGAAGGTACTGTGTTAAAAATTGAAGATAAGAGTGCAACAATCGCTTTACCATACGGTGTTGAAGGTTATGCTCCTATTAAACAATTACAACGCGAAGACAAAACAACTGCAAAAGAAGATGAAGTTGTTGAGTTTAAAGTAACTGAGTTTAACAAAGAGAACAAACGTATTGTTGTTTCGCATACTGCACTTTGGAAAGCTGATGCTATCGAAGAGAAAAAAGTAGACGAGAAAAAACGTACTGACGATAAAGAAAAAGTAACTAAGGCTGCTAAAAAAGTAAACGATGGCAACGAGAAATCAACATTTGCTGACGTAGAAGGTTTAGCTGCATTAAAAGCACAATTAGAGAAAAAAGACTAATTAGCTAAATATTATTTAAAAAAATCCCAACCATGTGTTGGGATTTTTTTTGTGCTTTTTTTAAGCAATTAATCTACAATTCAATATAGTTATTACAACATCTATCATTTGTTATGGTTAATATTAACAGTACAACCATGCCCATTTTTTGTCCGTTTTACGCTTTTTTACACTGTATATCAACCCAAAACTATTTGTACTTAAAACATTACTAAATTACTCGCACTACAATTTTGTGTTAACCTAGGTATTAACTAAGTTTGAACTATGAACTATTGGCTAGTAAAATCAGAACCTTTTAAGTACAGTTGGGACCAATTTGTAACCGACAAAAAAACGGTGTGGGATGGTGTGCGCAATTACTTAGCGCGTAATAATATGCGTGCAATGAAAAAAGGCGACTTAGTATTATGGTACCATAGCAACGAAGGCAAAGAAATTGTAGGTATTGCAACCATTACCAAAGAGTTTTACCCCGACCCTACTGCAAAAGAAGGCGATTGGAGTGTGGTGGAATTAAAGCCCTTTAAAAAGCTTAAAAAGCCTATTTCACTCGAACAAATTAAGGCTGATACAAACCTAGAACAAATGGATTTAGTAAGATTAAGTAGGTTAAGCGTTGGTGCAGTAAAACAACATGAATTTGATTACATTTTGGCCTTATCTGAAACAAAATAATAATCAGATTTTGAATTTTGACAACCATATAACGAGTAGAATTAGGTGGTCATTCTATCCCTGAATTTACAATTGAACGCAGATACAAAAGTGGAATAAGCAATCTATTAAATCATTTCATACATTTGTACGATAATTGGATGTTTTTTGACAACTCGCAAATTCAAACTTAAATGATAGCGAAGGGAATTAAAACCACTGAAATAGAAATTATGGATGTCGAAATATATGATCAATTAAAAGCCAATGTTAAGTAATAAAAATATAGAATTGCTAATTGCAAAAATTGATGATGGAGTAAAACTAGGTGTTAAAAGAGCTTTTGCAAAAATTAAAGCATCTGAACATCCAAGTGTGCCCATTCAAAAAAATGGCAAAGTAGAATGGGTTAATTTAAAGGAAACGAATTAATGAGTTCAAAAATAATCCTCGAAAAAAAACAATTTGACATTACCATTGATAGGTTGTGTTTTGAATTAATTGAAAAACATGGAGATTTTTCAAATACCGCTATTGTTGGTCTACAACCTCGTGGAATTTATTTATCGCGCAGAATACACCAACGTATTTTAGAAATATTAAATGGCACAAAGGTGTTGTATGGGGAATTAGACATTGCTTTTTATCGTGATGATTTTAGGAGAAATGAAACGCCTATTATACCAAGCGAAATGAAAATTGACTTTACCGTAGAAGGTAAAAGCATAGTGATAATTGATGATGTACTTTATACTGGCCGAACAATTAGAAGTGCATTAGAAGCATTAACAGATTTTGGCCGGCCAGAAAAAGTGGAACTATTGGTTTTGGTTGATAGAAGATTTAGTCGCCACTTGCCTATTCAGCCAGATTATACAGGCATTTCGGTTGATACCAGGGCTAATGATAAAGTGAAGGTAGAATGGAAAGAAAATGCTAAAAACGATTTGGTTCATATTTTAACAAACAGTACCAATTAATACAATAAAAATACGCAACGCAATGAGCAAAAAATATAGTCAACCACATTTATTGGGCATAAAAGACATTACCCGTGACGATATTGAATTGGTATTTGAAACAGCCGATAATTTTAAAGCCATTATTAACCGCCCAATTAAAAAAGTACCATCTTTACGCGATGTTACGGTTGCAAATATATTTTTCGAAAACTCTACGCGCACACGTATTTCGTTTGAGTTGGCCCAAAAACGTTTAAGCGCAGATATTGTTAATTTTTCAGCCTCATCTTCATCAGTATCAAAAGGCGAAACATTAATTGATACTGTAAATAATATTTTAGCTATGAAGGTGGATATGGTGGTAATGCGCCACCCTGCCCCAGGTGCTTGTCAGTTTTTAGCAAAACATGTAAAAGCACAAATAATAAATGCAGGTGATGGCACACACGAACATCCAACGCAAGCTTTATTAGATGCATACTCCATTAGAGAAAAACTTGGAGATGTGGCAGGGAAAAAAGTAGTTATTGTTGGTGATATTACGCACTCTCGTGTGGCTTTATCAAACATATATTGTTTACAAAAACTTGGTGCCGAGGTGATGGTTTGCGGACCAACAACACTTATACCAAAACATATTGAATCTTTGGGAGTAAAAGTAGAGCATGATTTAATGAAAGCATTAAACTGGTGCGATGTGGCCAACATGCTACGCATACAATTAGAACGACAAGACATAAAGTATTTTCCGAGTTTAAGAGAGTACAGCATGCTTTACGGATTAGACAAGGAAAGATTAAGCAAACTAAATAAAGAGATTGTAATAATGCACCCAGGGCCAATTAACCGAGGTGTAGAAATTACCAGTGATGTAGCAGATAGCAACCACAGCATAATTTTAGACCAAGTAGAAAACGGTGTAGCAACACGCATGGCGGTAATGTATTTATTAGCTGGACAAAAAGGATAAATAGAATGGATTATCTTGGAATATTTGAGCAACTGCATAAACATCAAGTAAAATACTTACTGTGTGGTGGTTTGGCTGTTAACATTTACGGTATTCCAAGGATGACGGCAGACATTGATTTGATTTTAGATTTTGATAAAGACAACTTAAAGAAGTTTGAAATTTGCGTGGTGAATGCTTTTTACCAATCACAAATTCCTGTCTCCCTAAGTTTACTGTCAACACAACAAGAGCGTATAAAACTCGTCAAAGAAAAAAATCTTATTGCACTATCCTATTTTAATACTAGAGGTAATGTGATGAGCATGGATGTTTTAATTGATGTGCCATTAAACTTCGCTGATATGTGGGAAAGAAAAACAACCCGAACATTAGACGAAATAACTATTCATATTGTATCGGTAAACGATTTGATAAAGTTGAAGGAATACAGTAACCGCAAACAAGATTTAGATGATATTTACCTTTTATCACAGTTGAAAAATGGATAACACTATTAAACCCAAATTAGAAAATGCTGATAAAGGATACAACTATACCGTAACTCCTGAACAAATTGAAGCCTATAAAAAGTGGTCGATTAAGGAAAAGTTGCAATGGATTTGGGATACCAATGTTTTGCTAAACAAAATTAAAACCCCAGAAGAAAGAGAACTTTCATTGAAAATTAAACATAAAACAAACACATAGAAGGAAGGTTAGTGTAGCACAATTATAAATCCGAAAAAAGATGTTTATCTTTCAGTATTAAGTTTCTTTCCCTCAGCATTCAATATTCCACATTCATAATTCATAATTCATAATTTCCTTTCTCTCTTTTCGAATTTTAGATTTTAGATTTCGAATTTCAACGAATAGCTCATCACTTAAATCTTCACTTCCCCATACTTCAACATTCAATATTCCACATTCATAATTCATAATTTCCATTCTCCTTTTTCGAATTTATGCACCCATTGATAACCCAACATTCATATTTTCTCCTTCATTTGTTTCAACCCTCCTATTTCACTTTCTTTGCTGCATGACGAAAGAAATTGTAGTAAGCGGAATTCGCCCAACTGGAACTTTACATTTAGGAAATTATTTTGGAGCGGTGCGCAACTTTTTAAAAATGCAGCACGAGTTTAATAGTTATTTTTTTATAGCCGATTACCATTCGTTAACCACACACCCAAACCCAGCCGATTTACACAACAATGTAAAACAAGTTTTGTCCGAGTATTTAGCTTGTGGCATAAATCCTGAAGTGTGTGCATTATACATTCAAAGCGATTTACCCGAGATTCCAGAATTGTACATGCTTTTAAATATGCATGCTTATAAAGGCGAGTTAGAAAGGGTTAGTTCGTTTAAAGAAAAAGTACGTGCCCATCCAGATAATATCAATGCCGGGTTATTAACTTACCCTGTTTTAATGGCTGCTGATATTATTATACACAAAGCTGTAAAAGTGCCTGTAGGCAAAGACCAAGAGCAACATTTAGAAATGGCACGTACCTTTGGTAATCGCTTTAACCGCATGTACAATGCTGAAATTTTCCCAGAGCCACAAGCATTTAATTATGGCAACGAGTTGGTTAAAATTCCTGGCTTGCAAGGTGGTGGTAAAATGAGCAAAAGTGATGGCGATAATAATGTAATTAACTTGGTTGATTCGCCTGAATTAATTCGCAAAAAAATGAGTAAGGCTGTAACTGATACTGGTCCAACTGAGCCAAACACAGTGCCTACAACAGCTGTTCAAAATTTGTTTGATTTAATGCATGTCGTTTCTAGCGCAGATTCATTAACACACTTTACAGATGCTTATGCAAATTGCAACATACGTTATGGCGATTTAAAAAAGCAGCTAGCCGAAGATATTATTACTTACTTAACGCCCATTCGTGAAAAGATAGATGACATTAAAAACAACGATGCATATTTGGCTAAAGTGGCTAAGCTTGGTGCCGAAAAAGCACGTGAAAGTGCTTCAAAAACACTAAACGAAGTACGTGCAGCCATTGGTTTTAAACGTTTTTACTAAAATTATGTAAACCTTATGTTGGATGATATAAGGCTTTGTGCTATTTTTGGCAGATCTTTGTAAACCGATTGCAATAAAAACAATTTGAAAAAATTAATACACATATCTATTTCGTTTGTATTGGCCATTAGCATTGTGCTTGGTTATACAGGTGTAACTATATATAAAATGGTGTGTGCAGCCGAACAAGGAATTACCCATGTATCAGTAATGAATGTAGAAGATGATTGTGATCTTCATGCCTTACCTCAAACAGATGATTGTTGTAAACCCGTTGCTAAAACTAATCAGGTAAAAGACAAACATTCTTGCTGCGATTATTCGCATACCTTACAAAAACTAAGCGCTCAAACGGTTACCCAGAAAGTAAAAAACAGTACCGGGCATTATTTACAAACCATATTTAAAAGTAACAGAGTAAATGCTGTTGTATGTTTAAATACATCAAACATCAATACAAATCACCTTGCTTTACCTCCGCTGCTTCACCTCAAAAAGCAGCCTTACCTAAGTTTTATCCAAGTATATTTAATTTAATAATTAGTAGTTATTTGATATTACTCGTGCATTAAAATGTACGTGCATCATTTATAATTAATATTTAAATTAAAACATATGAAAATAAAATTATGTGCAATAGTTTTATCTCTCTTTTTATCAACCCAAACCTTTGCACAAATAAAAGGTGTAGTAATTGATAAAAAAGATAATTCGGCACTTATAGGAGCCAGCGTATATTGGCTTGCAGCAAATAAAGGCACTACCACAGATACAAAAGGTGTATTTGAAATTGCACTTCCACCCAGGTTACCCGACACATTAGTTATTAGTTATATTGGCTACAAAACCGATACGTTACTAAACCTTGCTTCAGATAAAGAAATTGTGATTCGACTTGCTTCTATTAGCACTTTAGATGAAGCTGTTGTTACAGAAAAAAGAGCAGCAGTATCTTTTAACATGATTGACCCATTTAACAAAACCACGCTTGGAAAAGCAGAGTTAGTTAAAGCAGCATGTTGTAACCTAAGCGAAAGTTTTGAAACCAATGCCACCGTTGATGTAAGTTATAGTGATGCCATAAGTGGCAGTAAACAAATTAAAGTACTTGGCCTGGATGGCGCTTACGCACAAATTACCAAAGAAATGTTGCCGGGCATTAGGGGTTTAAACACCAACTATGGCTTTTCGCATATTCCTGGTACTTGGGTTGATGCCATTGAAATTACCAAGGGTGTGGGCAGTGTAGAAAATGGCTATGAAAGCATGAGTGGGCATATAAATATTGAACTTGATAAGCCCGAAAAATCAGATCGTTTTTTTGTAAATTTATTTGCGGGCGATGCTGGCAGACTTGAAGCAAACGTACATGCTAAACATAAATTTAACGACAAATGGAGTACTTTACTGCTAACACATGCCAACAGTACATCAATAAAAAACGACTTTAATAAAGATGGATTTTTAGATATTCCTGTAGGTTACCAATACAATATTTTAAACAGGTGGAGGTATGATAAACCCGGAAGTATTTTAGCCACTTTTGGTGTACATGCATTACTCGATAATAGATTGGGCGGCCAAACAAACTTTGATAATAAAGCTCAAAACGATAGTAAAACAATTTATGGTGTAAGTATAAATACCAAACAATTGGAAGGATTTGGTAAACTAGGAATTGCCTTTGCAAATCAACCTTACAAGTCTATTAAAATAATGGGTTCGAGCAGAATTTATGAACACGATGCTTATTACGGTTTTAAAACTTATAAAGGCACAGAAAAAACCAGTTATGCAAATTTTATTTACCAAAGTATAATTGGCAGTAGCGATTATAAATTTAAAGCAGGTGCAAATATTTTGTATGATGATTTTAATGAAACATACAACGATTCGAACTTTAAAAGAACTGAAATTGTACCGGGAGCTTTTGGTGAAGTAAACTACGATATTCAAGGTAAAACAAACATATTATTTGGTGTTAGAACCGATTATCATAACCTGTATGGATTGATGATAAACCCTCGGTTACACATTAAATACAATATTTTTAAATATACCGTATTTAGAATAAGTGGTGGTCGAGGAATGCGTGTTGCAAATCCGTTTATAGAAAATGCAGCAACAATGGCAAGTAGCAGAACAGTTACTGTGCTAGAAAAATTAAACCCTGAAGTAGCTTGGAATTATGGTACATCAATTACCCATAGTTTTAAAATTGGCAATGGCAATACAACCATTTTAGTTGATTTTTATAGAACCGATTTCGAAAACCAAGTAATAGCAGATTTGTACACCAACTATACCCAATTATTGCTTTATAACCTAAATGGAAAATCATATAGCAATAGTTTTCAAACCGAAATAATTTATGAACCTATTAAAAAATTAGAGTTACGTGCGGCATATAAATATCAAGATGTAAAAGCAACCTACAACAATGTTTTATTAACTAAACCATTGGTTGCAAAACACCGTGTATTGCTTAATGCAGCTTATGCAACTAGGTTTGATAAATGGAAATATGATGCTACTTTTAAATGGTTTGGTCAACAAAGCTTACCATCAACAGCCGAATTGCAGCATGGATTGCATACTAACAGTATTTCACCAAATTATTACACCGTAAATGCTCAAATTACACGGGCATTTAAAAAATGGGAAATATATGTTGGTGTAGAAAATGTTTTTAATGAAATGCAACACCACCAAATTGTAGATGCACAAAACCCATTTGGAAATAACTTTGATGCAAGCTCTATTTGGGGACCAATAATGGGAAGAGTATTGTACACAGGAATGAGATTTAATATTAAATAAAATTAACAAATAACTTAAAAATTAAAACAATGAAAAACTTAATAATTGCCGCAGTAACTTTAGTAGCTTTAACATTTGGAGTTAGCGCACAACAAACCACCGATAGCCTAACCAATAAAATGGATACTACAAATAACAACATCACTATTGATAGCAAAGGGATTGCAACTTGCAAAATTAAAACCAGTGCAGTTTGCGAAATGTGCAAAGAAACCCTCGAAAAAGCAATGGCCTACGAAAGAGGTGTAAAAGAAAGCAACCTAGATGTAGACTCGAAAGTATTAACAGTAAAATTTGATACTAAAAAAACAACATTAGATAAAATAAGAACTGCTGTTACATTATCTGGTTACGATGCAGATTCGATTCCTGCTGACCAAAAAGCTTATGATAACTTGCATGCTTGTTGTAAAAAAGATGTGGAGCACTAAGCAAGTAAGTATTTATAAATAGCACAACTTTGTTGGAATAACCCATTTTAAGAGCCAAACAATTTTGCAAGCCAATGTTTATAATAGACTAATTTACAGGCAAACTAACACGAACAAATTAGATTAATACCGCACAAAAAACATTTTAAATATCCACATACTTCGGTATTTGGTTTTAAAATGATAAACTTGTGCTTTAAGTAAGCAAAAAACGAACTATGCATTTAGCAATTGCCGGTAATATTGGATCTGGAAAAACAACCCTAACCACCCTACTCTCTCGTCATTATAAATTTGAGCCGCATTATGAAGATGTGGAGGACAATCCATACATAAGCGATTTTTATGAAGACATGCAGCGTTGGGCATTTAACTTACAAATTTATTTTTTAAACAGTAGGTACAATACTTTGCTACAATTGCAAAAGGGTAAAAAGAAAGTTATTCAAGACAGAACCATTTATGAAGATGCTTTTATTTTTGCACCCAACTTACACAGCATGGGTTTAATGAGCACTCGCGATTTCGAAACCTATCAAAAAATGTTTGAATCGTTAAACCAAACGGTTAAAGCACCAGATTTGTTGGTTTACCTAAGGGCTACAATTCCTAGCTTGGTAAACAATATTCAAAAGCGTGGCCGCGAATATGAAGATAGCATTAGGTTAGATTATTTAAGACGCTTAAACGAACGCTACGAAGCTTGGATTAGCAGCTACAAACACAAAATACTAATTATTGATGTGGATGATTTAAACTTTGCTGATAAACCAGAAGATTTAGGTGCAATTATTAGTAAAATAGATGCAGAAATAAACGGATTGTTTTAAAACCAAACGTTAAAAAAAAACAGAAAAAAAACAGACTACTTCTTAAAGAAATAGTCTGTTTTTTTTATGCAGTAAATTATAAAAAATTAGTGCTTATGGTCGTCACCAAAAACTTCGGCTTTATGGCCAAAATGATGTGCAAACTCTCTAATTTCAGCAGCTACTTCGCCATTATTAGTGGCACGCTCGTATGTATCGCCAAGTGTAGCTAAGGTTTGAAACATAAATAAATTCATTTCCTCAACATTCATTTCTTTGGTCCATAAATCAATGCGTAATGCATTTTGTTGAATGCCGTCCCATAAACTTAATATAATGGCTTTAGCTTGTTGTTTGCCATCTACATCGGCATCATCAGCATTCCACTCAATCTCTAATGGTAAATTTTCATTATTTAATGAAATCTTAAAGTTTATGTTTGATGTTTTAACTATTTCGTTTGTTTGGTTGTTTGACATGATATAAAATTAAATTTTGGGCAAATATAAGTGAAGATTTAATGGTTGTATTAAACTAATTAATTATATTGAGTTAAGCTTAGATAATACTTTGGAAGAATTACAATTAGCCATTAAAATCTTGCAATAATTTCTATTTTACAAGCTACTTTTAAGGTTAACCAAAAACGATTTTACTTCGGTAAGTTTATTAATAACCTCAGCCCTATCATTTACTTTTTCGTCCTTACGTAAAGCATCTTTGGCACCTTCTAGAGTGTAACCTTTTTGCTTAACTAAATAATGAATATACTTTATCAATTCAATATCTTTTAAAGCATATTTTCTGGTACCTTTATCGGTTTTTTGAGGTTTTAAAAGTGCAAATTCTTTTTCCCAAAACCTAATAAGCGAAGGTGCTTCACCAATCATATCGGATACTTCTCCTATGGTATGGTATTTTTTTTTAATTTGGTAATTTATTTTTTTAAATTTATCTTGCTTTTCAAATACATTCAAAATAAAAAGTTTTATGAACAAAAAAACTAAACAAAGAATTACTATAGCAGGGATTGTTATGGTATTTCAATTAAGCTTAATAACAAGCTCATGCAAAAAAACTCTACTGAAGAAGATTTAAACCCCCTAAATAATTTAAGTTATGTTATTGTCCCTCCTAAAATAGATTCTGAGGTTCCTGAATATGAATACCATGAAGATGCAGTTGCTGCTAATCTAAATGATTTTTGGGCTAATTTTTCAGCTTATGTTGGTGTTACCAATGAAACTGGCATTACTCCTGATTTAGAGTCTAAAGTTTGTTATAAAAAAGCAGCATATTATTTTCATTATGTACTGAATGTAGCATTGGTGGAACTTGATTCAATTTATGAAGAGGTTGACTCGAATGAGTTTCTTTATAATTTACCAATAGATTTAAATGATGAGATTACAAAATATGAATTGTGTCAAATTATTGATCAAGCAACGAATGATATAAGGGCTGACATTTCAGGATTATCTACTCCATATAAAATACGTGATATTGACATAATTGATAGAACAGATGCAAGTGGATCTATAATTGTAAAATATAAAGTTGTAAAAGGCAATTTAATATCAACTTCAGACATGTCCGCTGACATTAATCTTTATAAAACAGATATAGGACCATTATATTGGATTACAAAATATTCTTATGACAACTCTAGATATGGATCATCTAAAACATTTTATACAGGTAACTTACTTGGGATATGGACTAGCCCATCTTCGACAAATAAATCAGATGCCTACTATCAATTACCAGATGGAATTCCTGCACATAAATTATTAACTAATCGTAATATATTTTGGCCAGATCCAACTGCACAAATTATGGGCTGGTTGCCAGCCTATCCAATAAATACAAAACCAGTTAAATCACTACCCTTTTTAAACTATTATTTTGATAGAGGAATTGAAAATACATTAAAAGCAATACCTCCTACAGAAGTAGTTGATTGTAACACTCCAGGTGCAGCTCATTATGGTCTTACTCCTAACTCTACACATTTAGTATCATCATCAATACTTGGATGGCATGAACTTGGTGATAATACTGATATAAATATAAGTACAGATGTAAGGAAAATTTCATCTAATTCTTTTAATTATTATTATTATCAAAGACGTAATGTTATTAACTATTACCAAAACACACCAAATTTAATTAACCAAATGAACTTCGCTAAAAGTACATTTGGTGGATTTTATGCATTAACAGACTTACTTATTGAACCTAATGAAGATATAAATCAAAGAGGAAACTGTCTATCTTTAACATGTATGGCAGGATTTTGTGATAATAATAGAGAATATGTAACAGCTCTCAAATTTCAGCATTATACATTACAATCAATTCCTTCCAATCTACGAACATACTTGTAGTTCAGAAAAACCTTCTAAAGCACTTGATTTTGAATTAATTATGATTAAACAAACATGTTATTTTATAAAAAAAATAAACAATAATATTTATAAATAAAAGTCCAATTGATTTTTTTGAGTATTAAAACATTAAATCCAATTATTAAACACTATACTATGTTAAGTAAACCAACTTAACATAGTATAGAATAAAAATATTTGACATCAAACTAACCAAGAATGTTAAACCTTTATAAATATCTAATTTGTATAATTATATTATCAAGTAGTAATTACCTTTCTGCGCAGCAATTAAACTCAACAAAGCTTGATGTGCCATTTTATAGTTCGTATGATTTTGAAACAAATGAACTAGTAATTGCCGGTTGTCGTTTTAACTATATGTACGATAAAAGTACTATGTTTATAGCAAAACTTGACTCAAATAATAATGTAGTTTTTGTAAAAGATTTTATAATGCAAGATACTTGTATTATTCACATTGGAGGTTTATTTAAAGAGCAAAATGGTTGGCGCATTTTTTTTACAGGAATGGCAGACACTCCATACTATAAAGCAAATGCTTGGGGATATTTCATAATAGACAATTCATTACAAAATATCATAAAAACACAGTGGTTTCCAACACATAATTTATCTCTCAAATTAAGCTTTATAAAAGCAATACAGTACAATAGTACAACCTATTATGGTACTAATTATGCTGATATAAGAGAGCGAGCGATTAGTTCATTCGGCAAACCTTTTTATTGGATGTTAAGTTATGACACATTACGTTATTCGTACAATGATAGTTTGGCTTTTATAGGAGATTTAACATTAATTAATGACACATTATTATTTTCAATTAGTAATGAAAATGTGTCGCATGTATTTAAATGGCATGATGTTAAAAATAACCATGTTTTAACAATGCCATATGGCGCTATTAAAACAAGTAAAACTAGTATAGTTGGTATACCATCTGAAGGATTTCTATTCAACAAAAGACACGAGTTAATTAACAGCCTAGATAGTGGATTCGTACTTGCTAGTTCAATACGTGAAGATTTTGACAATCCTCAAAATATTAATATTGATTCTATATATAATAAAAATACAGTACAATTTTTAATCGCAAAGTTTAACATAAAAACTCCTGTTTTTAATACTGATTCCGTATATTTAAATCTAACTACACCAGAAGTTATTTATCCTGAAAAACATTGTTTAACAGATTCAAGAAATCCTGAACTTCCTAATAATGCATTCAATCATTTCTCATACAAAACATCACAAACATCATTTAGTCACTCTATTGCACACAATGGTAATTATTACTACTTTCTTCGTTCCTATAATAGTAATGGAGTATTTGCTTCTTCCAATTTACCTATAATAAAGTTATCTTGTTTTGATAATGAACTAAAACTACTATGGGAAAAAACTTTATATACGGAAAATGAAAATAGATTATATGGTGATGTTCCATTTAGTGTGATTCCCAAAAAAAATGGCTGTTTTGTTATCACAGCCAAAGGCACTGGAAAAACAATTTCAGATACCTTGTGGTCATTGAATTATAATGAATGCGATGTAACTATATATAGCTTTGATTCAACAGGATATAGAACTTTGACGAACAAAATAAACTTATCAGAACAAACAAATCAAATAACAATTTTCCCGAACCCAGCAAGTCATGTAGTTAATATAATAGGAGTAAAAGGCAAATATACCATCAGCGTTTTTAATACAACAGGTACTCAAGTAATCGACCCACAAAAAAACAATGATCAAATTGATATAAGTCAACTTGTTAATGGGATATACTTTATCAAAATAATAACAGAACATAGTACTTTTATTAAAAAAATCATAAAAGGCTAATAGTGTTTTAAACCTGATTAGAATGCTTAATTAACAGCTAACTAAAGCGTTAAACTTCTTAAAACTAAAATATTCACTAAGGAATTTGTTTAAAAAGCCTAACAAAAAGAAATTATTTAGTAATATATCAGGATAATACATAAAATAAATAATTATTCTCTTTACAAATTGCTTTTAAGGTTCACCAAAAACGACTTTACTTCGGTTAGTTTATTAATAACCTCTGCCCTATCATTTACCTTTTCGTCCTTACGTAAAGCATCTTTGGCACCTTCTAGGGTGTAACCTTTTTGCTTAACCAAATAATGAATATACTTTATCAATTCAATATCTTTTAAAGCATATTTTCTGGTACCTTTATCGGTTTTTTGAGGTTTTAAAAGTGCAAATTCTTTTTCCCAAAACCTAATAAGCGAAGGTGCTTCACCAATCATATCGGCTACTTCACCTACGGTGTGGTATTTTTTTTCAATTTGGTCGTCCATGTTCAAACAGCTAAATAAAGTTAAACTTAGTCAAACGATTGTGTAGGACGTTCAGCAATTTCGCGCATGGCAGCATAATCAGATTCGGTTAAATCATTAAAGAAATAATT
>JAGPCI010000197.1 GCA_018058165.1 Bacteroidia bacterium | reverse complement strand
CATTGATGATAAAGGATATGTGTTTTAGAATAATACATACCTAATAATCAGCCCAAAACTAAAACCCTTTTAAACATTAGCTAAAGCCACATTTTTTTTTATTTTTGCAACTCCTTAAATTTAACTAGTAGGAAAATAAAACTAATCAAAACAAATGAATAAGCACGCAGTAACACTAAGTGTATTAACCTTAATTACTTCCATTACATTTGCCCAAAAGCCTGCAAAAAAGCAGTCTACTCCTTCAAAAACAAATGCACAAAGCACTTTAGTAAAAAAATCAGACCCCGTAGTATTTACTTTTGGGAATGATACCGTTTACAAGTCGGAGTTTGAGCGTTTATTATCCAAAAACAGAAACCAAAAAGAAACGCCTACCGAAGAAAATGTTAGGGAGTATTTGGAGTTATACCAAAACTTTAAAATGAAAGTGAAAGAAGCTAAATTAATGCAACTGGATACTTTTACTAACTTTAAAACAGAACTTGCTGGCTACCGTAAGCAATTGGCAAACCCTTATTTAACAGATAAAAAAGCAACCGAAGGCTTAGTTAAAGAGGCTTACGAGCACATGATTAAGGAGGTTAATGCTAGCCACATTTTAATTAACTGTAGCGAAAACGCAAAACCAGCCGATACATTAGCTGCCTACAACAAAGCATTGGAGCTACGCAAACGTTATGTAAAAGGAGAAAACTTTGATAGCCTTGCTGCTAAAAACTCAGATGATCCATCGGCAGTAAGTAACTACGGTAACTTAGGTTGGTTTGCCGCTTTTGATATGATTTATCCATTTGAAAAAATGGCTTACAATACACCAAAAGGTCAAGTTTCAATGCCTTTTCGTACCCGTTATGGATACCATATTTTAAAAGTAAACAACACCCGCGATGCACGTGGCGAAGTAAAAGTACAACACATAATGCGCAACACAGGTGCTAATGCAACTGCCGAAACTGTGGCTGAACAAAAATTAATTATGGATAGTGTTGAGCAAGCCTTGAAAGCTGGTACTGCCACATTTGATGAATTAGTTATTAAATATTCTACAGATGAAGGTAGCAAACCAAATAAAGGTGTGATGAACTGGATTTCGAGCAGTAGCCGTTTTCCTGAAGAATTTAAAGATGTAGCTTTTAAACTTAATAAAGATGAAGTTTCGAAAGTATTTACTACAACTTATGGTTTCCATATTATTAAATTAATAGAAACTAAACCAGTTGCTCCATTTAAAGAGTTAGAAGAAAATATCAAAACCAAAGTAGCTCGTGATGTGCGTGCAGAAAGCAGCAAAACATCGGTTGCACAACGTATTAAACGCGAAAATAACTTTAAAGAAAACGCTGCTAACTATAAATTATTTGTAAGTGCAAGCGATAGCACCATGTTTATGGAAGGTTATGTTGTAGATGAGAAAAAATTTGGTAACAATTTGCTATTTACCATTGGTACTGCTAAGTATACAGCTAATGAATTTGCTAAATATTTAACAAATTCGCACGATAATTTCCAACCTGGTCAATCGGTATTTATGATGGTAAACAACGTTTATAAAAGATATGTTGATGACATGGCCTTGGCTTATGAAGAAAACCAATTAGAAGTAAAATACGAAGACTTTAGAAACTTAATGCAAGAGTATCATGATGGTATTTTATTGTTTGATTTAACTGATAAAAAAGTTTGGAACAAAGCTGTTATTGATACTGCAGGTTTAGAAAAATACCATGAAGCAAACAAAAATAACTACATGTGGAAAGAACGTGTAAGTGTTTTAACCTACAATTGCTTAGATGAAAAAACTAAAAAAGCTGCAATTAAACTAGTTAACGCTGGTAAAACTCCAGATGAAGTAAAAGCTAAACTTGGCAAAAAAATTACTGGTTCAGTAGTGGTAACTGAGCAAAAAGCAGAGCGTGGTGAAAGTGCTGCAATGGATAAACTTTACGACCAAAAAGGTATAGTAGATATTGCTAACGAAAACAACCAATACAAGTTTTATTTTGTAAATGGTATTGTGGCTCCAGAGCCTAAAACACTAAGAGAAGCAAAAGGATTAATTACTAGCGACTACCAAAACTACCTAGAAAAAGAATGGATTAATGGTTTAAAAGCTAAATATCCTGTTGTGGTAAATGAAGAGACTGTAAAAACTTTGTTTAAATAATTACAACACTAAATATTAAAAACGGCTACAACATTTGTAGCCGTTTTTTTTGCTTAAACTTGTTGTAAATTAATAGTGTAATAATACCAATTGTAATTAGTATTGCCAATGCAACATAAAAACAGTTCAATTTATGCGCGAGCCGAAATTGGACGATATTGAATGTGCCCCCGGTATAAAAATAAACTTAGCAAAATGCCAGAATTAAACAAAGAGGTAAGCGAACTTTTAAGCAATTTAAACCATCCGTTTAATAACGAAATACAAGCAATTAGGCGCATTATTTTAACTAAGGCTCCTGCCTTAAAAGAAAACATAAAATGGCGCGGACCAAACTACACGTTAAACAATATAGATATAATTACTTTAAAGGTTTTTCCAACCAATAATATTGTAATTGTTTTTCATGGTGGGGCAAAAAAAGAAAATTTAACACAACCGCGAATAGCATATACATCAAGCAATTTGTTGGTTTTTAAAGACAATAGTCGTGCTATAATAACCTTAAATAACAAACAGCCCTTAAGCCAACATAAGGAGGAAATAATCACTATTATTGGGCTTTGGGTTGATGCCTTTACGAAATAAGATTGCTAACAATACTCGATATTTTTTTCAACACTAATTAACCACCAATTTAGTAAAGGCCGTTTTATTATTTTGTGTTACTTTAACAATATAAATACCTATTTGCAATTGGTGTGTTATGGGTTGATGGCTATTAATACTGTTGTTTTCTAAAACCAATTTACCTGTAATATCAAACACTTGTATATTTGCATTTAAAAACTCACCTGCAACACTAAACCAATTTTTAGTTGGGTTAGGATAAACTGTTAGGTCAATTTTAGTGGTTGATTTTTCCATTAAACCAACTGCATTAACTCCCCCATTTATTTCAATGTATTCGCCTAACGAAAGCTGATTATAAGCCCCCGAAGCAGAGGTTTCGATAAATTGAGCCCTAACATAAATATGATTTACACCCGGAAATAAATTGGTTATGGTTACCGATGGATTTGTGGTAGTGTATATAGCATCACCGCCATACATTGGGTTTAACGACCTGAATACTTGATAACCAACTGCACCAGGAACAGCATTCCAACTTAAGTTATATGAGGTAGAATCTGGATTTGGTGTGGCTACTACATTTTGTGGAATAGGGTTATAAAACAACCTTAAACTTGGGTCGCCCATTAAAGCAACATGCACATAACTTGGAAAAAAACTACTAAAATATCCACTAACAGAAACTGGCGTTAACAATCGTCCATCCACATTATTTTGAGCCAACTTTGCGGCATGACCAATGGTGTAACCCAAACTCATGTGGTGTAAATTCCAATGTGGCCTACCACTCCACATGGTAGCCAAACTCATGGGTTTTGAGCAAAGGGGCGCACGTAAAAAATTGTTGTTATTATCCCAATCCCCAAAGTAACTTCCAAACAACATCATGTAAACCGCATTAATACTATCCGAAACAAAATTACTACTGTTACCTATACCTGATGCACTGGTATAAGTTCCACCACCGCAGCCATAAGCCAACAAATGCGATTCTTTTTTTATTGAAGTTAATAAATCGCCATCTACAATATTTTCGTTGCCAATCATGGTACTAAAATTTCTGTAACCACTGCTTGCAAAAGCTTCTCCATCCATCACCCCAAAGTTATTATCAACCACAGCTTTTCTGTTTGGTACAAACCCCAACGTTTTAAATTGATGTGCACGGTTTAAATAATTACGTGTTAAAACAGTATCACTTTCGCCAAATAAAGGCATTGAAGTTAAATCAACACGGCCAATTTCTAAACTTGACGAATCAGGAAAAATAAAATCAACATCAAACTTTCCATCTGCAGGAATATTTTTATTGCGCACCAAAGTTGCCGAATCAAAATTAGCGGAATTATCTGTCCAAATATCCTCATTCATTACACCATAATATACATCAGCAGGCCAAGCACCTTTATGATCGGGTGTATGTCCATCAGGAAAAATAACACCAGAATACGGCACCGGAATTCTTCCTAATAAATATAATTGTTGCGGTTTATGGTCATCATTTTTATAGGTATTAAACCAATTGCTTATACGTTGTTTAACCAAGGTAACATTGGTATTTCGTTGCACATGAATGGTATCAACAAACCATCCATCAGCAGCTAAGTCTTTTATTAATTGATTAATTTCATTGGCTAAAGGCATTACATAATTTGCATCAATTGCCAACATTAACCTATTGGCTTTTACAAGCGGTGCATTATTAGCAGATGTAAATATATACCCATGTCCGCGTTTACTATTTATTAAGTTGCGTTGTACATAATACTCATAATTACCTGTGGTAATATTATCCGTATAAAATGTGTCGGTTGGTGCATTTGTGGCAATGGCGCTACCCCATTGCAGTTGGCCTGGTGTTTTACGGTAAATACTGTATGATGTGGTTGTATTATCATAATCCCAAACTAACTTAACTGGAGCTGTTGTTCCTTCGCGTTTTATCATCACGCCATAACTTTTAACCGTTTGAGAAAACCCCGTTGCCGATAAAAATATTAATAAACCTAAGGCCGATATTTTTTTGTAAAATTGTTGCATATTTTGCGTTATAAAATTAATTCAAGTTATAAAAATTAATGAGTTTCCAAATAAATTTATCGGAAAGTTGGAAGGAACAATTAAAAACAACATTGAACCAGCCATCTTTTATTGCATTAACTGAATTTTTAAGGCAGGAGCTTAATAATGGCAAAACTATTTATCCACCTCAACAGCACATATTTGCTGCATTTAACAACACCACATTTAAC
>JAGPCI010000196.1 GCA_018058165.1 Bacteroidia bacterium | reverse complement strand
GTGCTGCTATATATACTGCAAAATGTGCAGTTTGCCATGGCGATAAAGGGGAAGGTAAAGTAGGACCAAACTTAACAGATGAGTATTGGTTACATGGAGGTGATGTGAAGTCTATTTTTAAAACCATTAAATATGGTGTTCCATCAAAAGGTATGGTGGCTTGGCAAAACTCTTTAAACGGAGCTAAAATGCAAGAACTAGCAAGCTACATATTAACATTACAAGGCACAAACCCAGCTGGAGCAAAAGAGCCACAAGGCGAAAAGCAATAGTTTTTTATAGTACGATTTAAATAAAAGTAATATGTCTCAGCAAACAACAGCACCAAGTGGCGAGCAATATCGCGATAGTATTTCTTTAATTGATAAAGGAGGAGATCGTAATTGGGTATATCCCAAAAAACCTAAAGGTCCTTTATACACGGGGCGCACATGGTTTAGTATTTCGCTTATGGTGTTATTGTTTGCTGGGCCTTTTATAAAACTTAACGGACATCCGCTATTATTACTAAATGTTTTAGAGCGTAAGTTTATAATTTTAGGAATCCCGTTTTGGCCTCAAGATATGCCATTGCTTGCTTTGTTACTGCTTACATTTATAATGTTTATTATTGTGTTTACAGTTATTTTTGGTAGGGTATGGTGTGGCTGGGCTTGTCCGCAAACCATTTTTATGGAAATGTTGTTCCGTAAAATAGAATACTTGATAGAAGGCGATTTTAGGGCGCAAAAGAAACTTGATGAAGCACCTTGGGATGTAACCAAAACATTTAAAAAAACGGTTAAACATTTGGTGTTTTTTGGATTATCGGTGCTTATAGCCAATACTTTTTTAAGTTATATTATTGGGGTTGATGAAGTAAGTAAACTGGTACTTGATGGCCCAATGGCGCACTTAGGTAAGTTTATTGCACTAATCATTTTCTCTGGAATATTTTATGCAGTGTTTGCAAAGTTTAGAGAGATAATTTGTATTGTGGTTTGCCCTTACGGAAGGTTACAAGGTTTGATGTTAGATAAAAACTCAATTGTTGTAGCGTATGATTTTTTGCGTGGCGAACCGCGTGGGTTTAAGAAAAAAGCTGTAGAACAAAACTTAGGCGATTGTGTAGATTGTTCGCGTTGTGTTCAGGTTTGCCCTACTGGTATTGATATAAGAAACGGAACTCAATTAGAGTGTATAAATTGCACAGCTTGTATAGATGAGTGTGATGATGTAATGACTAAAATAAGTAAGCCTAAAGGTTTAATTAGATATGCTTCGCAAGAAGAAATATCGAGTGGCTTAAAAAGACGCATCACTCCGCGCAGTGCTGCATACATTGTTATATTGTTTGTATTAACAGGTGTGTTAACCTTTTTATTAGCTACCCGAAAAGATGTAGAATCAACCATATTACGTACACCAGGCATGTTACATCAAACCCAAGGTGATGGGAAAATAAGTAACATGTATAATTTTGAAGTGGTAAATAAAACATTCAATGTTCAACACATCGAACTAAAGATTGTTAGCCCCGCTGGTGCTGAATTAAAAATGGTAGACAGAGATGCTAATGTTTTTGAATTAGGAGAAGATGGTTTGATTAAAGGTTCATTTTTTATTATTTTACCTCAATCAGAAATTAAAACAAATAATACCGAAGCCGTAATTGATATTATTAGCAATGGCGAGGTTACACACAGCATTAAAACTAACTTTGTGGCGCCTGTAAAGTTTTAAACTTATTGGTAAAGTTAAATTGTTGATAATAGATTAATACTAAAATTATGAAATTAAATTGGGGACATAAATTGGTTATTTTTGGAATATCGTTTATGGTATTTATAATAGTTTTGGTGTACAAAATGGTTAACGAAAAAGTAGATTTAGTTGATGAGAATTACTATGAAAAGGGCATGAGTTACCAAGATGAATTAAATAAATTTGATACCGTTGAAGGTGTAAAAAGTAGTATTGATTTTGATTTAGCGGCCCAGATTATCACATTCAAATCAACTATTGTTAACCTAACAGGTAAGGCTTATTTTTATAGAGCGGGTGATAAAAAACTAGATTTTAGCGAACCATTTACTTTAAATAATAAAAACGAGTTTACATACAATACCGCTAATTTAGCCAAAGGTGTTTGGAAAATTACTTTTGAGTGGACATTAAATGGAAAACTAATGGCCGAAGAGAAACAGATTGTATTAGAATGATTTTTTTAACGGCTTTCCTTACTGGTTTATTGGGCAGTTTTCACTGTGCTGGCATGTGTGGGCCAATTGCACTTGCAACGCCTACCGTTGGTAACACCAATTGGCAAAAAGCTTGGGGAAAGTTTTTGTATAATATTGGTAGAATTACAACTTATGCCACACTAGGTGCATTGTTTGGCACATTTGGTTTAGGCTTAAAATTAGCTGGTTTCCAACAAAGCATAAGTATAGCGGCTGGTGCACTTATTATTTTAAGTGTAGTTATTTCATCAAAACAATTTAGTAAAATATCAGGTTTTTCGTTAAGTTTTATCAACCGAGGCTTTATTGCTAAACTTTTTAAAACCAAAACATATTCGGCATTATTTGCCATTGGTATTTTAAATGGATTATTACCTTGTGGTTTTGTTTACATTGGATTAATTGGTGCTGTGGCCACACAAAACTTTGCCGAAGGTGCATTATTTATGGCCTTATTTGGCCTTGGAACCTTCCCAATGATGTATGGTGTTTCTTTAATTGGCCAATTTTTATCTGGCAAAACCCGTAACCACATCAATAAACTTTCACCTGTTTTTGCTATACTTATTGGCTGCTTATTTATTCTTAGAGGGTTGGATTTAGGTATTCCTTATATTAGTCCTAAAATTACTAACGACACTGTAATTAGTAGCGATTGCCATACTGTTGGTGATAGTATTCAAGATTAAATTAAATATAACAAGCTCACTTAACATTTATTTAACATTTAGGTAACGTTACGGTTTTACTAATAGTGGTTTTGCCGATTACTTTTGCGCCATATTAACATTAAGTTCATCATTAATTAACATATAGCGTGGTAAAAGTTTACATAATATTAGCAGTGTTTCTGTTTTCGCTAAACCTTTTAGGACAAAACACTTCAGTGCAAAAGCCTTGGAACGAGCGAATTAATTTACGTGGTTACACACAAGTTAGATACAATAGGTTACTTGAAACCAACGGTAAGCTTAAAAACGAACAAGGAGATAGAAGTTGGGGTGAAAACGGTGGTTTTTTGATTAGGCGTTTACGTTTAGTTTTTAGTGGGCAAATTAATGATAGGGTTTATTTTTATATTCAACCAGATTTTGCTTCAAATGCTTCATCTACAGCATTACACTATGGCCAAATTAGGGATGCTTATTTTGATATAGGTTTAGATGCAAAAAACGAATTTAGGGTAAGAATTGGCCAAAGTAAATTGCCTTATGGTTTCGAAAACATGCAATCGAGCCAAAATAGGCTACCATTAGATAGAAATGATGCGCTTAATAGTGCTTTTGCAAACGAACGTGATTTAGGTATAAACTTATATTGGGCTCCAACAAAAGTAAGGCAGCTTTTTTCTTCTTTAATTAAGCAAGGTTTAAAAGGCTCTGGAGATTATGGCGTTTTTGGTTTAGGTGTTTTTAACGGACAAATAGCAAACAAACCAGAGCAAAATAATTTACCACATATTGTAGCAAGGGTTACTTATCCGTTTCAAGTTAAAAATCAAATTATTGAGTTGGGGTTGCAAGCCTATACAGGCAATTATGTAATAACTAAAGATCAATTAAGTGATACAAGCGTAAAAGTACTTAAAAACAGATCGTATCTTGATGAACGTATTGCAGCATCATTTATACTTTATCCAAAACCATTTGGTATACAAGCCGAATATAATATTGGAAGAGGACCGGAGTATAATAAAATTACCAATGCAATTGAAATAACAAAACTGCATGGAGGTTATATTACAGCATCATATAAAATTGATGCTGGCAGCCGAGTTGTGATACCGTTTAGCAGATACCATTATTATAAGGGTGGTAAAAAGCACGAAACGGACGCAAGAAGTTATGAAGTAAGTGAACTAGAACTAGGTATTGAATGGCAGCCAAACCCTAACTTTGAGTTGGTAGGAATGTATACCATTTCTGAGCGTAGGTTTGAAGACCAAATTTTGCGCAATAACTTACAAAGCGGCAATTTACTAAGGTTACAGGCGCAACTTAACTTTTAAATTTATTCATCAAATTCTTTTGGTTTAATAGCAAGCCAAGCTATCAAACCTGTTTGAACATCCACTCTTTCAAATCCATTTTTAATTAGCACTTTTTGCGATGCAATGTGGTTAATTAAGGTATTGGCTTTTATTGCACTTAGCTTTTCGTGCTTAAATGCCCATTGCATTATAGCTGCAAGTGCCTCGGTGGCAAACCCTTTGTTAAAGTACCTAATATCTATTCCATAACCAACTTCGGTTTCGCCTAACTCATCAGGTGTACCTGTAAAACCAATACCTCCAATAGTTACATTTTCTGATTTTAAAATAATTTCCCAATTGGTAAACCATTCAAAATTTGCTGGGTTTAATTTGGTATTGTGTAGCCAAAACTCAATTGCCTCAATATGGTCGTTTATGGTTTCGGGTGCGTGTTGGAAGGGTTGATAGGTGGTGCCTAATAATTGCGCCAACACTTTTGGTTTTTGTTTTAATAACTCAACCTGTTGGTGGTTTAGCGGGATAAGTTTTAACCTTTCAGTTTCAATCATGTTTCAAAAAAAAACGCCTTAGTATAAACCAAGGCGTTAATCAATTATTTATTTAATATTGGTCCAAACGTTGGTAATATCATCATCATCTTCAATTGCATCTAGTAATAAATGCACTTCGTTTTCTTGTTCTTCAGTTAGTTCTACGGTAGTGGTTGGTATACGTTGCAATTCGGCATTAATAATTTCATATTTAAGCTCTTCTAAAGCCTTTTGCATGTGTCCAAACTCT
>JAGPCI010000195.1 GCA_018058165.1 Bacteroidia bacterium | reverse complement strand
TGTTCAAAAGCGGTTTCAACAGCAGTAACATTTCTTACATCACAAGGTATAAAAGTATAGTTTTTGTGCTCGATAACATTTCCCCTTCCAAGTCCAAAAACTTTAGCCCCACTATTTAAAAGTTGTAATGCTGTATGGTAGCCAATGCCTTTACTTACACCTGTAACTACTGCAATTTTGTTTAATAAATCCATGTTTTAAATTGTTGGTTCAAAAATAACCGTAAAGTGCACAACTAAAAATTTGATATGTATGAACAAATAAGCAATTACTTTTTTCGGTTTGATTTTTTTAATAAATACAACTAGATGCATAAGCAATTGAATGGCTAATTGGTTAAAAACAAATGGGTTATTGACTAATCATTTTTTCTTAAAATTATCTAAATATTTAATTTGTTTTGGCTTATCCGGCCTTTAGGCTTGATGGTTTCGCATAGTTTCTTAAATTTGCCTTAATGTCTGAAATTAAACCTTTAATTCTTGTTAGCAATGATGATGGTATAACCGCTCCAGGAATAAGAAACTTGGTAGATGCCATAAAACATTTAGGAGAAGTAGTAATTGTAGCACCCGATAGCCCACAAAGTGCCATGGGGCATGCGGTTACAATTAGTAAGCCTTTACGTTTAAATAAAACAGATATTTATGGCGATATTTTAGCTTACCAATGTAGTGGCACACCTGCAGATTGTGTAAAGCTTGCGGTTGATAAAGTATTAAAACGCAAGCCAGATTTGATGGTTTCGGGTATAAATCATGGAAGTAATTCTAGTATTAATGTATTGTATAGTGGCACTATGAGTGCTGCTATGGAGGCCGCAATTGAGGGTATTCCGGCAGTAGGTTTTAGTTTATGTGATTTTGCCTACGAAGCTGATTTTTCGTTGGCAAAAAAAGTAGCTACACGTATTGCCCAAAATATTTTGCATTATGGATTACCCACAGCTACTTTGCTAAATGTAAATATTCCTAAAATTACCGAAGCTGAATTTAAAGGAGTGAGAATTTGCAGGCAAGCAGTAGCAAAATGGAAAGAAGAATTTGATGAAAGACTTGATCCAAATGGAAGGAAATACTATTGGCTAACTGGTGAGTTTGTTAATAATGATACCGGACAAGATACAGATGAATGGGCTTTGGCCAATAACTTTGCAAGTGTTGTTCCTGTAATGTTTGATTTAACTGCACATCACGCTATGCCACGTTTAAACGTTTGGGATAATAATATTAATTAATGAGGATAAAAGATAGTTTGCTTATTGGATTTCCGGCAGGTTTAGCAGGGCCAATTATTGGAATTTTGGTGTTTTATTACGTTAATTTTAGCCACAGCGAGTTTTTAAGTTTTTTTAAAATGGCCGCACAACAAAATATGTTATCGCCATTACTTAGTTTATGTGCTGTAATTAATTTGGGTGTATTCTTTTTGTTTATTCGCCTTAACCATTTGCGTTCAGCACGTGGTATAATTTTATCTACCTTTTTGTATGGTATAATTATTATCGGGTTAAAGTTTGTATTTTAATATCAACCCCAATAAATTGGTTAATTTAAGGGCGTAAACAAGTAGTTTGTAATATAATGGTATCTATCCATTGGCGTTGTTTTTCTTCACTAAAATGCCTTGCAGGTGTATCTAGCTTACATATACGAATATTTTTATCATTACAATGTTTGGCCAGCTTAGTTACTTCCGATTTAATGTTGGGCATTCCATTAAATGTTTTGCGGGTAAAATAAACAGCTTTTAAATTTGGTAAAGTATCTACCAATTTTATCAAATCAAAAAAGGTTTTAGCTGTTAAATCAATAAAATCTTCTTCTAATAACTCTTCTTCACCATCTTCAACTTCTAAGGTTTCTATCACATCCATAAAGTCAATTTTATACTTTTGCATAAAAGCTTTTTTATCGGCCAATGGGCTATCTTTTAAAGGCAGTTGTTTAAAACAAATCGGTAACAAATGCCATAAAAAATTACGTGGTCTGCCAAAGAAAAAATCTCCAGAATGATCGTGATTATGGGTGAAAGTGCCTAAAATTAATATTTCAGTTTGTGGATTTACTTGGTGCGAAACAAATTTATTAGTTAAAATGGGCATATTGATTTTAAATATTGCAGCGAATGTAAACACATTACCAATATTTTTAGTTGATTTGCCCTATTAAGTTTATACCACAACATGAAAAATATTTTAATTACACTTATCGCCTTTGCAATTGCCCTACAATTAAAAGCTCAGCCTGCATTTATAAAAGACTCGCTTGATGCATTTATTAACCGTGAAATGCAACGTTGGCAGGTGCCAGGGTTAGCAATTGCCATTGTTAAGGATGGACAAGTGGTAATTGAAAAAGGTTATGGTGTAAAACAGTTTGATAAGCCAGAGAGCAAAGTAGATGAAAATACCTTGTTTCAAATAGCTAGTAATACCAAAGCATTTACTGGTACTGCCATTGCTTGGCTAGATAAAGAAAATCGTTTATCGCTTGATGAAAAAGTAACTACCTATTTACCTTATTTTAAATTGTATGAACCAACATCAACCCAATTATGCAATGTGCGCGATATTTTGTGCCACCGCTTAGGTACACAAACTTTTCAGGGTGATTTTTTAAATTGGGGAAGTAACTTAACGCGTAAACAAATTGTTGAAGGATTAAGCCGCACAAAACCTGTAAATCCATTTAGGTATAAGTATGGTTATAATAATGCTGGTTTTATTACTGCAGGCGAAATTATTTATGCAGTAACAGATACTACTTGGGATGATTTTTTGGTACACCGTTTTTTTAAACCAATGGGGTTAAATCGTACAACTACCTATTATAACAATATCGTAAATGATAATAATGCTTCTGTACCGCATACTTTAGTTAATGGCAAATTGGTTAAAATGCCTTATACTAATATAGATAATATGGGAGCAAGTGCATCAATTAATTCGTGTGTTAGTGATATGAAAAATTGGTTGTTGTTGCAATTAAATAATGGCGCGTTAAATGGAAAACAAATTATTCCGGCTAATGTAATTGCCGAAACACGTAAATCAAATATGGTAGTTAGTGATGTAAATAGTAAGTTTTTTACAAGTAAACATTTTGCAACTTATACCTTGGGATGGCAAATGAATGATTACAATGGCCGCAGGGTAATTGAGCACAGTGGTGGGGCTAATGGATTTGTTACCAAAACAGAGTTTATTCCCGAAGAAAACTTAGGTGTAATTGTGTATACCAACTCTGATGCAAACAGCCTATATGATGCCTTGTGCAAGCAAGTGTTGGAAGCTTATTTAAACATGCCTTACCGCAACATTAGCGAAATGTATTACACCAACTCGCAAAAAAACAAACAAGCCACTGCTGATAAGTTAAAGGCTATTAATGATACCATTGCGTTAAAAAATAAACCATCGCTTAAATTAGCTGATTATTGTGGCACATTTAACAATATTTTATACGGAAAAGCAGAGGTGAAATTAGTAAAAGGCAAATTACAATTGCATTTAGAGCATCATCCAAACAATATTGGTTTGATATCACATATTGCAAACGATCGTTTTTTATGTACTTATACAGATGTTACTTGTGGTGTAGAGCCCTTAAACTTTAAAATAGAAAACAACAAAATACAAAGTGTAACAATTAAAGTAGCCGATTTTATTGACTATTTAAGTTATGAGTTTATAAAAGAGTAAGGTAATCTGCTGTTGTTATAATGGGTTATCTATGTTGTTTAATTCACTAAAAAATCTTGCTAATTCACCTAAGGGAGCCAACCCTTCCTTTCCATATTTATTGTAATTATCCCAAGTTAAGGTGTCGGTTAAAAATACTTCTACTGCACTTTCGTCTGGAAAAATTTTGTAATCAAAATGATTTAATCCTATGGCAATATATCCGGTGTAGTAGTAAGTAATATTATGGGCTTTACAATAATTTAGCTTTAGTAAAATTAAATATTTGCCAAGGCTACATTTTTTATAGTTGGGGTGATAAGCATTAATTATGCCTGCAATGCTTTTTTCTCCACTATCAAAACAACCAAATGCAATTAGCAAATCGCCATCATAAACCTTTATCACATACGAGTTAAAAAAGTTGTTGGTACTTTGTCCAAACAAATTAGCATGTATTGAATCAGCATGGTCAAACGATACATGGTTTCGGTATAAGCTAAATAATTCTTCCATTTCTGGAGTAATTATCAATGAGGTAATGGTGTAACGAAAAGGTTTATTTTGTTTTAAAATTTTTTGGGCCGAATTGCTTAAAGTTACACTTGGTATGTGTGTGCGAATCCAAAATACATCGTGCCAATTGTTGCTATAATCTATGTAATTTGTGGTAAAAAGCAACTGCCCATAACGGTAAAAGCCATTATCTAAATATGCATCTAAAACCTTTCCGGTTACAGGAGCTATAGCAATTAATCTTTCCTCGTTTATGTACATAGTTAATTATACAAACATAATAAATTGTTAAGTTTAAATCTTACTAGTATACTTTAAATTAAGTTTTAAAAATGCCTAATTTTAACATCAATCAGCATTTTTGTTTTTCTAAAATCATTTCTAAATTATCTTTGCCACATCATGAAAAACATACCAAAACCAAAACAGGGAGAATACCCCGAGTATTTTGAAAAGTATTATAGTAACCTACCAGCAGATGCAAACCTACTTGCGCTTTTAACCCAAAGCAATATGGATACTATTGATGTGGTAACATCTGTTGATGAAGAAACATTGCAATTTAGGTATGCTGAAGGAAAGTGGAGTATTCGTGAAATTATACAACATTTAATGGATAGCGAAAGGGTATTTGCATACCGCGCTATGCGTATTGCTAGAGGCGATAAAAGCGAAAACCCAGGTTACGATGAAAATGAATATGCCGCTAATAGTTTTGCCGATGACCGTAATATTATGGATATGGTGCGTGAGTTTAGTTTGTTACGTGCAAGTACCATCGAGTTGTTTAAAAGCTTAAACG
>JAGPCI010000024.1 GCA_018058165.1 Bacteroidia bacterium | reverse complement strand
CAGGTGTACAGTTTTTAAACTCCGACATTACTTTACCCCAAAACGCCCGCATCATAAAACGCATAGAAGATTTTGTTTCTTTAGTTGATACCATTTCGATGAACAAGGGAGAGGTGTTGAATTAGGTCCCTTTTTTATATAGTGTCAACTTAATTGCTCTAAAACTTGCAAGTCCTGCCTCTAAGTTTTCAATAATGTCTTCTGCTAAAACATCTGGATCTGGGAGGTTGTCAAGGTCTGCTAATGATTTGTCTTTGAGCCAAGAGATGCCCAAACTTGTTTTATCTCTTGCAATGATATCATCATAGGTAAGCTTCAATTTTTAAATGTGGAATGCTTTACTTTTTTTTGAAAGCCATAAACATAATCTAGATGAGAGGATGTTCTATGAAAAATTTCTAAATATGTATTAAGAGTATGTTCATATTGAATTTGATAATCTTCATGCAACTTGTTTTCTAGTATTGAAATGGCTTTTTTTAGCAAGATAAAAACCCTGTAATTGTAATTGGTAAAACAAGTGGTAAACATATTAGAAGAAAGAGAAAATGGTACTTCTAGTACTTTTAAAATTAAGTCGATTACTAGCGATTTATTTTTGCAAACTTTTCCAAATTCATCAATACGCTTATTGCAAGCAGCTAACATATTGGCAAGCTGAAGTTCTTCTGAATATCCCTTGTAGCCTTTGTTCATCAATACGTCAATATCATTTATTGCTTTTTCAAACAATTCATTTTCGCCAAACTCTTTATCTACAAAATTTATGAAAATAAAGTTGTAAAATTCTTTATCTTTTGTAGCTGCTTTTAATACGAGTTTTTCTAATTCTTTTCTTGATATAGAAGCAATAGTCTCTTTGAATTCTGCTGTTATTTTGGCCATATAAATTATAATAATCTCCCTTCAAACGCTTTTTTAAAATTACTTGTTAAACCGTACTTTACTAGCTATAATTATTGTATTGTGCTTATCCTAATTACATTTTATAAGCGCCATCTCTTTCCAAATCAATTGTTCCACCTGTATATCCGCATTCGCCCATGCGTGGCGAGTTTACCACTGGCATCTCAGCGTAATCATCAAAGTCTTCACAAGTGCTTGCATGGGTTTTAGCACAGCTCTTGCAATAAAAAGAATACTCATTCCATTGGCATACCGTGCACAAAACAGTAGCTGGTTTTTGCTTGCAAATACCGCAAATTAAATTCAACGGTTCATTTCTTGATAAAAGTATTATGTTGTTTTTGATAGCCAGTTGGTAATGTTTGTGAGCTTTTAGAATAACGGTAGTGGTACTTCCAAAATCATAATCATGTTGTATTTTTATTTTCGGGGTAAAAACATCAGCCACCAATTGGCTCATGGTAACCTTAAAGTTTTTATGTTTAAATGCACTCAGGTGTCCGCAGCACTCTAGCCAAATGTCTTTCAAATAAGTATCTATTTCTTTCATTTTGGCAGAACCTTTAACCAAAAGATGAAGAAACATTTCGTTCGATTCAACTTCAATATGGCAAAAGGCTTCTGGGTTTGGTGCAGTGTTTTCTTGTTGCATTTTATTAAGATGCTCAGCAAGGTGTTTACCAATATCCTTTTGTGAAAATACCCTTTTACAATAGATACATGTGCCTTCTGATTTTAATTCTATCTCCATGTTGTTTATTATTTAACCCAAAAGTCGCAAACTATTTTGATTGCAGCAAATTTTATTTTAAAGTATATTTTGTGCAAACAAAATAAGCCCGAAAGCAGATTTAATATATTCCAATTTAAACTCGGGCCGTATTGAGCCGTTTTCATGTAACGTTGGCATTACCATTGTAATATTATTTTTTAGTTTGGACTAAAATATAATTACAATTGATTTAAAAGGAGCGTTTTTAGATCATCAACCCGATTATGTTTTAACGCAACTTACTGCCTCGCATACAAATATAGATAAACAACATTTTGTTGAGGAAATCTCTACCTATTGGGCAAACTCGCAAATACTATTATCAGGTGTACAGTTTTTAAACACCGACATTACTTTGCCCGAAAACGCCCGCATCATAAAACGTATCGAAGATTTTGTTTCTTTAGTTGATACTATTTCTATGAACAAGGGAGAGGTGTTGAATTAGGTTCCTCTATTTTGTAATTTCTTTAACCAATTCGTCAATTAAAGTATTGTACACTTGCCAAGTATCGCGCTCTAATACATAAACGCCTATCGATAAATTTAATTCTGGAATATATTTTAAATGTGTTCCCCAAAAACCACCGTGGCCATAAGCTTTGTATGTCAAAACATTGGTATGCATCAACCCAAAACTGTAAGTTGGCGCTATACCATCTTTGGTTTGTATGGTGGTAAATAATTTTTCTTTTGTTGCACTGTTATTAAAAATATTTCCATCAAACAAGTGTTGCGAAAAGTTTGCCATATCAGTAACGGTAGATGCTAGGCCACCACCACCAAATGCATCAAAAGAGTAATCAAGTGTATAACTATTTACGTTATAGCCTGTGGCAGTTTGTTCTACTAAGTCGGGCAATTGTAGAGGCTTGTTTTCTTGCAATAAAAACCAAGTATGGTTAAGGTTAAATTGGTTAAACTTTAATAAATCTCTAACAGCTATATGAAATGGTTTTTTTGTAAAATGTTCAATAATTTCTGTTAGCAACAAATAGTTAGTTTCTGAGTATGCAAAACGCTCTCCAGCATCTTCGATGTAATTGCCATTGCTAATAGCTAAAGCTATTTGTTCATCTCTTGTCCACCTATGTTTGGGGTTTGATTGGGTAAGCGACTGATAAGCTTGAGTATTTACATAATCATAAATTCCGCTAGTATTTGTTACTAAATTAGCAACAGATATGAGGTGTGTTTTATAACCAGCCTTAGTTAATAAAGCATTAGATTTTTCTGAAATTACAGCAGCAATTGGTGTGCTAGTTTTTAAATTATATTCTTCAGTAATTCTAAGTATTGCTGCTGCAATATAGGTTTTGGTGGTTGATGCAATGTTTGCCGGCATTTGGGCTGTTAATACTTTGCCTTTTAAATTGGCAAATCCAACTGCGCTATTCCACGATAAATTATATTTTGGTGATTCAATATGTATAGCAATGCCTTTTGTTGCAGGGTTTGCGAGGTAAACGGTATCTAGAATGATTTTTAGCCGTAGGGCTAATTCTTCGTTATTAGAATGCATATTTTTGGAATGAGAATGTAAATAACCAGTAATTAATATCCTATACACTTCAATATTAATAAAAAATAACCTGATTGTCTGTTTGTTAATGTGTTTTTGGGTTTTGATTGCCATAAAAAAATGTACATGCCAATTCTTTTTTTGTTGAAAAGTTGGATGTTTCCCAATAGTACAATTGTAAAAAAGAAAATTCAGAGCCCGTAATCACTATAAAATACAGTATTTCTAACATTATCTTTTAAATAAAAGAAGGTGATTCTTGTAATTTATAAACGCAAAATGGGTGTTGGTAAAAAGGCGGGGTTAGCTTGTGTTTTGCATTGATGTTTACATTAGTTTTGCATCAAATTTATAAACAAACAATATGAGAAAATTAATTTACAAGGTAGCCTTATTAAGTGCTTTACCACTAGTAATTTCATTGCAATCATGCAAAAAAGACGAAGAAACAGCAAACAAAGCAACCGTATCTATGGGATCGGCTGTAATTAAAGGTAGAGTAACTGCTGATTTAACTTTAGGCAATGCACAAAAAGAAGGTGTTGCAGGAATTAAAGTTACTGGCAGAATTTCTACTGCAGATTTAGTAACCAACGTAAGTGGTGGTGTAACTTATGCTACACGTACTTACGAAGCAATTACTGATAATGATGGTAATTACACATTAACAGTTGATGCAAACACAAAAACAGTTGCTGTTACTTATGATGCTCCTATGGTGTTTAATGCAACACAAACTGTAGAAAACGGAACAACTCGTAACACTACTTTTACGCGTAACAACACTTACCCTTATGCGGCTTTAATTAATATTAGCCGTGGACAAACTTATACTCAAAATGTTGAGTATGATTATGGTGTTTTTAACAATACAGCTAAAGCTACTTTAATGGGCGAAGTTATGTTTAGAAACGACCGTTGCACATCTAACAATCCAGATTCACAACTTAATGTTGTTCCAGCAAACACTAAAGTACTTGCTACTTGGATGGATGATAACAACAATGCTCGTGAAGCTTATCTTGATGTAGTTAATGGTAAATTTACTTTTGCTGTAGAAACTTCAAATGCTAACAAAATGATTACTGTTCGTGGAGTTAAATTTGTTTCTACTTACAAATCAAAAAACCCAAGTGATTCTTGTATTACTGAAGTAAATCACGAATACACTTTTGGCACAACACCTGTATCAATTAACAAAAACGAAACAGAAACTCGCAAATACACATTTAACTAATTAACCACTTAATAAATAACGATATGAAAAAATTTATTTTAAGTGCTTTAGTTATTGCTAGTTCAATGGGTATTGCTAATGCTCAAAATGCAGCTGGCTTTACTTCAAAAAACGGGCACGTAGTATTGCCGCAAGAGGGCGATTGGAGCTTTGGTATTTCAGCTTCGCCATTATTGCAATATGCTGGTAACTTATTTAGTGGTGCAAATGCTACCAATGGCGCACCAGCTGTTGCCAATGCAAATGGTCCATTTATTCAACAACTTGGTGCCAATATTGGTGGTGTAGCTTTTATGGGTAAATACATGAAAACCGCTACTATGGCTTATAAAGTTAGATTTCAAGCTAACGTTTATAGCAATACTTACAACAATTATGTAGCAAAAAGTAGTGCTACTCCTAATCCATTATTGCCAGAGTTTGCCGAAGACCAACAAGTGGTAAATACAGCTGCCTTTTTATTAGGTGGTGGTATAGAAAAACGTAGAGGTTCTGCAACTCGTTTACAAGGTATTTATGGTGGCGAAGTATTATTAGGTTATTCAACTAATGCTGAAAGTATGTCTTATGGTAATGCTATGGATGCTGATTACAATGCACCTACATCTACTTTTTTTAATACTGGTGGTGGCGTTGGTGGTTCTGGTAGCCAAAGTTCGAGAGTTATTGAACGCGAATTAGGTAGTACTTTCTTTGCTGGTGCTCGTGGATATGTAGGAGTTGAGTATTTTATCGCTCCAAAAATATCTTTAGGTGCTGAAGTTGGTTACACTTTAGGTGTTCAACTTAACGGAAACCAAAGAACTGTTTCAGAAACTTTTGATGCTGGAACATTACAAACTGTTAATGTAGAAGCTAAAACTTTCCGTAACCAAGGAATTACTGGTTTTGGTATGGGTTTAGATAATGCAAATGCAGGTGTAAACCTTAATTTTTACTTCTAGTATTTAATCAATACAACTTTATATAAAGCCGCTTTACTTATGGTAAGGCGGCTTTTTTATTGGCCTTTAAGCGCACTAATGTTTAATTTAGTTAAATTTGATGCTGTGCAAAATGATATCTTAAATCTAAAAATAATTGCTGTGCTGTTAGTGATTATTATTTCCAATAGCGGTGTTAATGCGCAAAATGTGGTGGTTAATTATATCCAAAAGTACCAGCATATTGCCAAGCCTTTAAGTGATTCGTTTGGTGTACCTGTTGATTTAATTATTGCTATTGCAATTGTAGAAAGTGCTGCTGGAACCAGCAGAAATTCAATTGTTTTAAATAATCATTTTGGGTTAAAGGCTGGCAATAAATTGCGTACTGTAAATGGAATAAAAACGCGGTTTCGCTATTACCAAAATGATACTTTAAGTTACTTAGATTTTTGTACCTATCTATCAAAACGAAAATTTTATGCCCAATTAAAGGGCAATTTTGATTATAATGCATGGCTAAATGCAATGGCTAAAAGCGGCTACAGTGCAAAGCCAATACCTTGGAAAACAAAAATAATTTCATACATTAAAAAACACAATTTAACAGCGTTAAACGGCATAAATGCAACAACAAAACAACCATAACAAACCGTTTTTAATTATTGGTTTTACGTGCATTGTTTTACTTTTAATTAGTGTAGTAATTCCTAAGCAGTTTTGGAAAAAATACCAGCTAAATGCAGTAAATATTTTTGCTGATTTAGAAACTCAAAAAGTTGAAAAACGTGTTTCTACTTATGTTCCTCCAAAAAAATCAACCCCGCAAAAAGATTTAGTTAAAGATACCATTGTTGCCAATAAAGAAGTAGCTAAATTAATTAGAAATGATGTTGGAATTGAAAGGCCAGATGAAGCAACCGCACAAGATGGAATTGCAACTTTTTTATTGGCATTAAAAAATCAAGCTAAACATAATAACCGTAAAGTACGCATTGGTTATTTTGGTGATAGCATGATTGAAGGCGATTTAATTACCCAAACCATTAGAACAATTTTGCAAAATAAATTTGGTGGAAATGGTGTAGGCTTTATACCTGTTACTAGTGTTGTGGCGCATTTTAGGCAAACAGTTAAAGCTATTGCAAACCAAAATTGGGATGATGTAAATTACACCAACAACAAACAAAAGCTAATTATTGGCTTAAGCGGACATACATTTTTTGCTAAACAAGATGCTACATTAAATATTAAACCAGGCGGTGGTAAGCACCTTTCAAGTTTATATGATTTTAGTATTTTATATGGTAATGGTAAAATTGGATTTAATTTTAATAATAAACCGGTTAAGGTTAACGGTACAGGCCATTTTAATATTGCTAAATTAAATGCTGATAGTAATGTAAATCAAGTAACACTTAAGTTTGATTCTTGTGCTACTCCAATTTATGGTTTTGCTGCCGAAAGTAAAACTGGTGTTATTTTAGATAACCTATCTTTTAGAGGAACAAGTGGCACAGAAATGATACGATTAAACTCTAAAATGTTACGCCAAATCGATTCACTTCGTCCTTATGATTTGGTGGTGCTGCATTATGGCCCTAACCTTTTATACAACGATAGCATAACAAATTTTAAATATTACCAATCGCAGTTAGAAAGAACATTAAAACACATACGTAAAGTTTTTCCGCATACTAGTATTTTAATAATTAGTACTGCCGATAAATCTTTTAAAATTGATGGCGAATACAAAACTGGAAATGGAGTAGAAAACTTGCTGAAAGCACAGCAAGCTGCAGCACAAAAATACAAGTGTGCCTTTTTTAATTTATACGAAGCCATGGGTGGCTACAACAGCATGAAAACTTGGGCAGAGAAAAAACCTATTTTGGCAGGTAGTGATTATACCCATTTTAACCAAAGCGGGTCAGCAAAAATTGGACGATTAATTGGCAATGCAATACTAAATCAATATGAACAAACTTATCCTACTAATTAACTGTATTGCATTATCTGTAATAACATTTGCACAGCCATTATTGGTTGCTAATGATAATGTTATTTATCAACCCAAGCCTATTGAAATAGATAGCCAAAACAGGGTGTTTAAAATTGTACATATTGGCGATTCGCACATACAAGCTGATTGGTTTAGTGGTAAACTACGTAATTTACTTCAAGCACAATATGGCGATGCTGGTACTGGCCTGTTGTTTCCTTACAAACAAATAAAAACCAATGGTCCAAATACATTTAGCT
This sequence comes from Bacteroidia bacterium, assembly GCA_018058165.1. Lineage (GTDB taxonomy): Bacteria > Bacteroidota > Bacteroidia > UKL13-3 > UKL13-3 > UBA6183. The sequence continues at coordinate 9,843 of JAGPCI010000024.1, read as the reverse complement.
CTGTTGCTGGTGTGCCGTTAACTGCATCAAAAATTGTAAAATGCAGAAGTGCTTGTAATGTTGGTATAGCCGCTTATGATGCACATGTACCAGCTGGCACTACACTTGTTTTTAATATTAAAAAAGATACCCTTTTACAATATGTTAGTGTATTATTTCAATCAACAGATTCTAGTGCAATTAATATTGATAATGACTTGGATGAAAACAATTATGTTATTCAAAATGCCAACTCGTTTTTTATTAGTAGCTACAAAAATCAAGTAACCAATTCTATTAAGCTTAACACTAAAAATAACATTACCTTAAATGGAATTATTGCCAGTAATGGTAATCCAGGAGTGTTGTATTATACCATTGGGGCCAATGGGGCAACATTTAATAATTATTATAACTCAGGTTTATTTTTCGAGCAGCTTAAAGCACTTCAACCCGATTTGGTAATTGTATCTTTGGGTACCAACGAAAGTGTAAGCGATATGCCCAATGATACATTTAACTTACAACTGCAAAATTTTAATACCAAGTTAAAAGAGGTTACCGGCCAAGCTGCTATTATGTATACCACACCTGCTGATAATTATTTACGGAGGGTAGTTACTACACGTAAAAAAGTTAAAGGCAAATGGCGCACCCGCAAAGTTGTTGCCCACATTAACAATCCTAAGGTAGAACCCATTCGTCAATCCATTATTAATTTGTGTTATAAAGACAACTTAATGTGCTGGGATTTGTACCGTGCAATGGGTGGAGACAGAAGTATGAGGCAGTGGGTAAATTCGGGTTATACCGCAAAAGATCATATTCATTTTAGTAAAGGTGGTTACGAGGTACAAGGTCAGCTTTTGTTTGATGCATTTAAAAAATATGTACTTATAAAATGAGCGAATTTGTAGATAAAATAATTGCTCAATTGCTTTATAATCCTGATGAGCCAATATTATTTAATACAGGATTTTTCTTGTATTTTTTACTGGCTTTTATGGGTGCATACTTGTTGTTACATAAACGGGTAAGGATACGTACCATTGTGTTTACTTTGTTTTCGTTATACTTTTTTTATAAGGCTTGTGGGTATTATGTTGGTTTGGTAATTATTGCCGCTATTGTAGATTTTGGCCTATCGAATTTAATTTATAAAACTGCACAACAAACACAAAAAAAGCTGCTGCTAACGTTTAGTATTGTTATTAATTTAGGGTTACTTTTTTACTTTAAGTACACCGATTTTTTTATTGGCATAACTAACGATTTAGGCTTTACCAGTATTACACCGTTAAGCTTACTTTTGCCTATAGGAATTTCGTTTTACACTTTCGAAAATATTAGTTATACGGTTGATGTGTATCGTGGCGAATTTAAACCCGTTCGTAGCTTTTGGAATTACCTATTTTTTCTATCATTTTTTCCTAAGTTGGTAATGGGGCCTATTGTGCGTGCTGCCGATTTTATCCCTCAAATAAATAAACCTTATTTACTTACTAATACTCAATTAGCTAAAGGGGCTTATTTAATTGCTGCTGGGTTAATTAAAAAAGTTGTAATAAGTGATTTTATTTACACCAATATGGTGCAGTATGTGTTTGATGCACCAATGCGATATACCGGCCTTGAGTGTTTGCTTGCTGTGTATGGTTATGCCTTGGTTATTTATTGCGATTTTAGTGGCTATAGCGATATGGCTATTGGTTTGGGTAAATGGCTTGGTTTTGATATTAATATTAACTTTTTATCGCCTTACCAAAGTAAAAGTATTACTGAGTTTTGGAGGCGTTGGCACATAAGTTTAAGCAGTTGGCTACGCGATTATTTGTACATTCCGTTGGGTGGAAATAAACTCGGCAAATTGCGCCAATACATTAATTTATTTATCACCATGCTTATTGGTGGATTATGGCATGGCGCTAATTTTACCTTTGTAATTTGGGGTGCTTTGCATGGTTTAGCATTAGCCATAGATAAGCTTCGAATAACTTATTTTAAAAACACATTTCAAATTATTCCTGCAAAAATTAGGAAGTATTTAGGGGTAATTATTACGTTTAATTTTGTGTGTTTTGCTTGGATATTTTTTAAAGCAAGCAGTATTGATATTGCTTTTGAAATGATACACCAAATTATAAATAACTTTAATTTAAATCTGGTTCCAAAGGTGTACATTACTTATGCGGCTGTAATTGGTATGATGGTTTTTGGATTTATACTGCACAGTTTAGAGGATAATTTAGCAGATAAACTTATTGCAAAGTTTGGCAACATTCCGTTATGGGTTTATATTGTTGGTTTTACTGGCTTAATTGTGTTGCTGGTGCAGTTTAAAACTGCCACGCCTGTATTGCCTATTTACTTGCAGTTTTAAGCTTAATAATCCATTCCATTACGGTAACAGGTATAAGCAAACAACTTAGTGCGTATATAGTGTCTTCAATAGGTATGGTATGTAAGCGTATTCCTAAATTTTTTGTGTTGTTGTACCAAACTACTGGCTCGGGAGTTATTGCTCCGGTAAGTATTCCATTAATAATAAAAAACGGAATTAAATGAATGAAATAAGCCAGCCAGAAATAACCCATCCAACTACTTTTAATAAACAAATAATGTATTAACAAAATTACAGATGCAATTAAACTGTTGTAAAAAGTATATGTTTTATCAGCATTAAATAAGGCAATTACAAACGTTAATACCAAAAACAATAAAGTAATATTGTGTTTGTGTTTTGCAAAAGGTTCTGTTTTAAGGTATGCTTTTAAGCAGGCATAAATAAACACACTTGCATAGGGCACTACAAAAAAGAACATCCATTCTTCAATTGGTAAATCGTTTATTCTATTGCTCCAAACATAATTGTTGTTAAATCCCCAAATGCCTTCTCTTGCAAACCATCCATCCCATAAAATAAATATTAACCCATTTAAAAATATGCCCGCAAACAATGGCAACCAACTTTTGTAAAAGGCCACTTTTTTATCAAAGCTTAAAAAAAACGGACCAGCAAACGAAGCCACCATTAACCAAGCATATAAAGTCATTTTTTTTATTAATTAAAGTTAATTATTTACTTGTATTGGGGTCTTTCCAATATTTAATTGGCACTATTAACATACCAAAATTTTCACCTTTATATTTACCCAAATGTTTGTGGTGCATTTTGTGCGCTCTTCTAATGGCCCGCACATATCTATTATTCCAATGGGTAAATATTTTAAAGCGTTGGTGTATAATAATATCATGCACCATAAAATAGGCTAACCCGTAAAGCGAAATTCCAATACCAACATACAACCTAAAATCGCCACCAGCCATTAACCCCGACATATAACAATAAGCACTTGGTATGGCATATATTAAAAAGAAAGCATCGTTTTTTTCAAAAAAGCCTGGTTCTACTTGGTGATGGTCTTTATGTAAATACCACAAAAAACCATGCATTACAAATTTGTGGGAGAACCAAGCCATAAATTCCATAAAAAGGAATGTACCCATTACGATTAATAAATTTACAAGTATCATTAGTATTTTAACGTTTTAAGTTGAAGTTTGTTTAAATCATAAAATAATTTAAGCCTATAAAAAACAATACCTGAATAATGTATAGGCTTGCTGCAACTATATTTTTATTGGGTAGTTGTAATCGTACAAATAAAAAATTAAACGCAAACGAAAACAAAAACCAAGCAGTAAAATTTTGTAAGGGTATAACACTGCCTTTCCAATACCAAAAGTCTAATCGGTTACACATCAATTCAATCCAATAATCAGCAAAAACCATTAATGTAGCTCCAATTAAAGGTGCCATAAATTGATTTTTAAATAGCTTAATTTTTTCAGATAAAAGTCCAACAATATTCATGCTTCCATAACTCAGCATAATCCAATTAATACCAATTACTACTGGCACATCTGCGAGTTTATACCCTAAATTAAACCCATAAAAATACTGTCCAAATATTTTACCAGTTCGTATGCCTACCAACTCAATCAAGTACCCACACAAAAATACAATAAGCAAATAGGCTATAAATTGTTTGTTGGGGTTAATATGAAACCAAAGTACCAAAGCAATACTTATTAGTAAATTTATAGGAGTAAGTTTAATTAAATTCTCATTATAGTAAGCCGTTCCAAATAAACCTACCGCATGCAATATGATTAAAACTACAATTGCAATATGTGTTGATTTTAACTTCATTTAATTGTTGTTGTTAATTAGCTGTGCTACAATTTTTGCACTGTTTAAACATAATGGAATTCCGCCTCCAGGATGTACACTACCACCACAAAAGTATAATCCTTTAATATCGCTACTAAAGTTTTTATGCCTTAAAAATGCTGCGTACTTATTATTGCTCGCGTTGCCATATAATGAACCACCAAACGATGATGTTCTACTTTCGATGGTTACTGGGTCTAGTTGTTGTTCAAAAACAATATGGTCTTGAATATTTGTTTTTAGCAAGCGGTTAATTTTACTAATTATTTGTTTACGTGTTTGTGCAATATAAGCATCCCAATTTTGGGTAGTTGTTGCAGGTACATTAATCATTACAAACCAATTTTCGCAACCTGCGGGCGCATCATCTGGCTTAAGTTTGCTGGTTATATTGATGTAAATAGTTGGGTCGTAGTAAATGCTTTTGTAACTAAATATGTGTTTAAATTCGGTTTTATAATCGTCAGTAAATAAAATATTGTGCAAATCTAATTGTGCAAATTGTTTATTTATTCCCCAATAAAATATCAATGCCGATGAAGATTTTTCTTGGGTTAAAAGTTTACTAGGTTGAGTTTCATTTTTCAGCAAATTGGTATAAGTAGGATGAACATCTGCATTGCTAATTACCAATTCAGCTGCTTTAAATTGATTGTTTACTATTACGCCAGTAGTTTTTTTATTTCTTTTTGTTCCTTCTACTTTAATCTCTTGTACTTTACTATTAAAATTAAAGGTTACACCTAATTCTACAGCTAATTTATATATGCTATTGGTTATGGCTATCATTCCTCCTTTAGGAAAAAATGTACCTATATTATGTTCTAAATGTGGTATCATGGTTAACATGCCAGATGCCCTAAATGGGCTACTTCCATTGTAAGTTGCAAACCTATTAAAATATTGTACTAAACGGTCGTCTTTAAATGCGTCTTCGTTGGCTTTGTTTATGGTTTTACCTATTTCAAAAACACCTAAATTTAATAAGGCTTTAGCGGTTTTAAAGTTTAAAAAATTATTAATCTTATGTAACGATTGTTCAATAAATAATGGTGCCACTAAGTTGTATTTTTTGGCGGCTTTATCTAAATATTTAAATACAGGTTTGGTATCGTTTAGATTTAACTTTGAGGTAAGCTCTTTGGCAAATTTTGCCCTATCGTGGTAAGTGGTAAATGTGGTTCCATCCTCATAAAAATAGTTGCATATTTTATCAAGCTGTGTGTATTCAAAATAATCGCTAGGGTTTTTACCGGCCAGTGCAAATAGTTCTGTAACTAAATTAGGCAAAGTAAAAAGCGATGGGCCTGCATCAAACCTATAACCATCTTGGTTAAATTCCGATAGTTTTCCTCCCGCATAAGCATTACTTTCATAAACAGTTACCTTGTGCCCAGCCAACGCTAATCTCACTGCACTTGCCAATCCCGCAATTCCCGACCCTATAATAATAACATTCATATTTTTTAATTAACAACTGGCAAAGTTAGTGCTAAATGGAGTAGTTTATACGTTAAATATTATCCTGATTTAAAGCAGTTAAATCTATTGAAATTGTTTTTGCGTTCTGCCTATGATAATTAGCAAGTTTATTAAGCAATAACAACAGTTTAGCCTTTTCTTTGTTGGTTAAATTACCTGTCACTTTTTTTGATACAGCACCCATTTTTAAATACGCATTAAGTATCGTTTTTTTTCCTTTATCAGTAATTTTTAGCAACTTACTTCTTTTATCTGTAGGGTTTATAACCTCTTTCGCCAATCCATTTAATACCAATCTTCTAATAATATCTGTGCCAGTTGTTTTTCCGTCTAGGTTTTGTGTAATTAGGTTTGTTTTGGTAATTTTTTCATGGGTTGATAAGTGTGCTAAATACCCAAACTCATCAATTGTATTCAATGGTAATGGTTCTAATACAATTTTGCTGTAATGTTTTGCATATTTGTTCATTATACTTAGTAAAATCCCAATTGCATTATTTGTTTCATTCACCCCTTCATTTGCAAATTTATTTTTATCACCCATGTTCATATTTTGTTGCATGTTTATATTGTTATTTCGCTGCAACATCCAGTTTATAAAACCTTCTTCAGTTGGTTTTTGGATTGATGTTTCATATTCTTGAAACAATAAAACTATGTTTGATATAATTAGAGTGCTCGACACCAAATTTTTTTTATACTGATAAAACAATCTCGCATCACTTTGGTTTTAATTAATACAAATTCGTACTAAAATGTATAAATTAATTTTAAATAGTTGTCTAATTTTGGCTTTTAGTGTTCAAGGTTTCTCTCAATCATTGGGAACAATTACTGGTGTAGTTAAAGATAAAAACACGCAAGAATTATTGGTTGGTGCTACCGTTATTTTAGAGGGCACATTACTTGGAGCCCAAACAGATGTAAACGGGAAGTTTAAAATCACTTCAATTCCTCCAAAATCTTACAATTTAGTTGTGCAATATTTGGGTTATCAAAATAAAACTGTGTTTAATGTTGTAGTAACATCTGGTAACATTCAAACCTTTAATATCGAACTAGAGCAAGAAAACACATCTTTAAACGAGGTAGTGGTTCAATCTGCAAGAACATTTGGTAAACAAAATGAAACCCCATTATCAGTTCAAAGCCTTACTGCCGAAGAAATTAAAAGCAACCCAGGTGGTAACTTTGATATTAGTAGAGTAATTCAAGCACTACCCGGAGTTGGCGGAAATACTGGTGGTGGCGGCTTTAGAAATGATATTGTTATACGTGGTGGCGGCCCTAGCGAAAATGTATTTTATATTGATGGAATTGAAATTCCCGTTATCAATCATTTTTCTACACAAGGTTCTAGTGGCGGCCCACAAGGAATTTTAAATGTAAGTTTTATTGAAGATGTAACATTAAGTACAAGTAGTTTTAATGCTAAAGTAGATAATACTTTATCATCGGTTTTAAGTTTTAAACAGCGGGACGGAAATAGCGAACGATTGCAAGGTAATGTACGTTTAAGTGCATCAGAGTTTGGATTAACACTTGATGGCCCGCTTACTAAAAATACTACTTTTTTAGCATCAGCCCGAAGAAGTTATTTAGAGTTTTTGTTTATGGCTTTAGATTTACCCATCAGACCAAATTATTGGGATTTTCAGTTCAAAACCACTACAAAAATTAATAATAAAACCGTTCTTACTACCTTAGGTGTTGGTGCAATTGATGTGTTTAGTTTTGCTGTTCCTAAAAATGCAACCCCCGAAAACGAATATGTGTTGCGATCTAATCCATTTATCAACCAGTGGAATTATACAATTGGTGGTGTAATAAAACGCAGAATCGAAAACGGATTTATTAATATATCGCTTAGTAGAAATATGTTTGAAAATAGGCTAGATAGGTTTGAAGACGCCAAAGTGAAAGACGAAAATACACGCACCTTAAAACTTAAATCGCAAGAAATTGAAAACAAGTTTAGGTTTGATGTAAACAAATTTATAGGCAAATGGAAATACAGCTATGGTGGTATGTTGCAATATGTTAAATTTAGCAATGCAGGATTTGCGGTGGCAAAGAACTTAAGTACTGGCACTAACTTTACTATCCCACTAAATACCAATATCGATTTTTTTAAGTATGGATTTTTTGGGGATGTTAACCGTAAATTTATCGATAGTAGGTTAACAATAAATTTTGGTATTAGGGCCGATGGAAATACCTTTTTAAACACAGGCAACGACATTTGGCGCACCTTATCCCCTCGTATAGCTGGTTCTTATGCACTTACATCAAACTTTAATATTAATGCAAGTGTAGGTAGGTATTACCGCATGCCAATTTATACGGTTTTAGGATTTAAAGATGCCGCAGGCAATTTTCAAAATAAGAACAACAGTTACATAGGCGTAGATCATTATGTAGCAGGTGTAGAGTACTTGCCAACTAAAACTACTCGTATAACATTTGAAGGTTTTTATAAACAATATTTTGATTACCCAGTGTCTGTTAATGATGGAATTTCTTTGGCAAACCAAGGAACAGAGTTTGGTGCAATTGGTAACGAAAAAATTACCAGCATAGGTAAAGGCAGGGCTTATGGTGTTGAGTTGTTTATTCAACAAAAATTAACAAAAAGGTTTTATACCACATTTTCGTACACATTTTTTTACAGTCAATTTAGTGGCTTAGATAATAAATATGTTGCCTCTGCTTGGGATACCCGACATTTAATTTCTGCAATTGCAGGATATAAGTTTAAAAAAGGTTGGGAAGTTGGTTTAAAACATCGTTTTGCTGGTGGTAATCCTTTCACACCATTTGATGAAACAAAGTCGAGACAAAATTATTTACTAACCGGAAACGGTACACTTGATTTTAATCAATTAAACTCTAATAGGCTTGGTGTTTTTAATCAAACAGATATAAGGATTGATAAAAAGTGGAACTTTAAACGAATTACTTTAGATGTTTTTTTTGATATCCAAAATGTATTGCGTTCAAAAAATCCTGCTAACCCACAGTATGTTTTCGAACGTAATGCTGATAATACAGGATGGGCAACTACTGATAACCAACCAGTGCAAACAAATGGTAGTAATGCCATACCAAAAATATTGCCTAATTATAATGATGCTTTTTTACCGACCTTTGGTTTCATCGTAGAGTTTTAGTGTTAATTTTCTAAATCAGGAAACTTTTTAAGCCTTGTTGTGTTTTTATATTCTTAGCTTTTATAAATTTTTAAATGACCATAAAATCTGCTATTGTAATTGGATCGGGAGTTGCCGGACTTAGTGCCGCAAGTTACCTATCCCAAAAAGGGTTGAAGGTTACATTGCTCGAAAAAAATAGTCAAATTGGTGGCCGTGCTCGAAAGTTTAGCGCAAATGGTTTTATGTTTGATATGGGCCCAAGTTGGTATTGGATGCCAGATGTATTTGAAAAATTTTACAACGATTTTGGTTACACTACTTCCGATTTTTATGAGCTAAAACGCCTTGACCCCAGTTACCAAGTTTTTGATAAAGATGGTATTGGTGTAAACATTCCAGCTAACATGCAACAGCTCGAAGATTTGTTTGAAAAATACGAACCTGGTAGTGCATTAAAATTACGTAAATTTTTAAAAGAAGCCGAATATAAATACGAAGTTGGTATTAATGATTTAGTGTATAAACCCAGCATTAGTTTGCTTGAGTTTGCAGATATGCGTTTATTAAATGGGTTGATAAAAATGGATGTTTTTACAAGCATAAAAAAACACGTTCGTAATTTTGTAACACATCCTTTTTTGATTGAGTTATTAGAGTTTCCTATTTTATTTTTAGGTGCGTTATCTAAAAATACTCCGGCATTATACAGCTTAATGAATTATGCCGATATGAGCCTTGGTACTTGGTATCCAATGGGCGGCATGTTTAAGTTTATTGAGGCTTTTGAAACCATTGCAAAAAAGCAAGGGGTTGATATAAAAACAGACCAGGAAGTAATTCGTATCGAAACACAAAATGGTATTGCTACCAAAGTTGTAACTGCTAATCAAACCTTTACTGCTGATGTAATTGTTGGTGCTGGAGATTATCACCACATCGAACAAAAGTTACTAGATAAATCGAGCCAAACTTATACAGCAGCGTATTGGGAAAAAC
>JAGPCI010000023.1 GCA_018058165.1 Bacteroidia bacterium | reverse complement strand
GATTTTTCTCATTGGTTAGTTTATTTGATTCCTATTTTGTTTGTTTACTGTTTTATAGTTCAAAGAAGTTGATTTTTTTATAGAAAAATTTACCATTTAGGTTTAAACTTATGCATCATTACTTAATGAAATCAAATATAGCCAAGCGCTTTAATTATCATCAGAAATACGAGTATCAAGAATACCGACAGCATTATTATAAAAAAAACTGCTTTTATCCTCGCATAAGTAGACCCATGATGATTTTTTGATTTTAAACCCAATTTACTAAGTATTAAATCACGGATTATAAGTGGTAATTGCATTATGGCACCTAATCTAAACCCTAAATCAATCAACTCAAAATATTCGCTTGTGTCTTTTGCTGCTTTGTTGCTACTTGTTGATTGTTCGTTTTTAAGAGAATCATTTGAAGATTTATTGTCGCCAAAATTATACTTCTTTCTAATGGTATCATCTGGCAAAACATACATATTTGGAGTTGATATGGCATTGGTTTGCTCAATAAAAGGTAATGGTTGATGATAGGTTTCTACTAATTTATCATTGCTTATAAAAGCTGGGTTTGATGCACTAACTACATCATTTTGTATTGGTTTTAAAACAGCAATTTCTGCATTATTTACTTTAATTTTTTTACGAAAGGTAAACTGCTTTTGCGAGCATGAAGCAAATACTAAAATGAAGCCGAAAATTAAAATCAATTGGTTCATTGGCTAGGTTTTACTATATTTATCACTTTAATTATATTACGATATCAGGGGTTACCCAAAGCATTAATTAACATTATAAATACTATTATTAATAAAATAAACATAAGCACTATAAGGCCACTTATAATTAACCCAGCAATAGCAAACCCTTTACGATTTTTCGATTTTAACCCCATGATGCTAAATACCAAACCTGGTATGGCAAGAGGTGAAAAGAAGAATGCACCTATACCGAGCCAGAAACCAATCATCGCATTTTTATCTCTTTTGTCTTTTTGAGGAGTGTAGCTATTATTTGATTGGTTGTTTTTATCTGAATCATTGGACGGTTTTTCATCTCCAAATTTGTATTTTTTTCTAATGGTATCTTCAGGCAAAACATAAATGCTTGGGGTTGATAAGGCATTGCCCTGCTCAATAAAAGGCAAGGGTTGATGATAGGTCTCTATTAATTTATCATTATTTAAAGCACCTGGATTTGATGCAGTAACTACATCATTTTGTATTGGTTTTAAAGCAACAACTTCCGCCTTACTTACATTAATTTTTTTACGGAATGTAAACTGCTTTTGCGAGCATGAGGCAAGTAATAAAATGACGCTTAAAATTAAAAATACATGTTTCATAAGATGAATTTTATAAAGTAAATGTACAATAAAGTTTTAAAGGTTACTAATTGGCATAAAAAAAACCGACTCGTAGAATCGGTTTTTAAACGGTTTTTAAATATTATTTATTGACCTTGAGCTAACGAATAGCCAGCACGATCGCCATACATGCACAATACCTCGTGCGAAGGCACAAAAAATTGATCAGAAATACGGCTTAATAATTCGTAAATCTCTTTCATGTTCATGTCGCCTTCTATACGTGCGCAGTAATTATCAATACACTCTGTAAATACCGAACCCGATGGCCATACCATTGTTCCGCGGTTACTGATGGTAGTAAGTTTATGGTTTGTAGCAACAAGAGGAGCAATTTTTTCAGCTAACTCGGCACCACTTAAATTACACTCAATAAATACATCAACCCCTTTAATGGTTTTTTTACCATCAATGTTAGATTCCATCATTCTTTGCTTTGCAGGAGCAGCTGGTTTTTCAAACAACTTAACACCATCAACAGCCACTCGCGGTTTACTGTAATCTGGGTTTTTACCTAAATTAGCAATTATAGCATCAGCAAATTCATTCGTATTTAATGCTTCAATTGTTCTATCCCCAAAATCTGGTGTGTGTGATCCTTGCTCTAATGTGTAGCGTAAAGCATTCTCGATTGTAGCAGCTTGGTGCATATAACCTAAATGGCGCAACATCATTAATCCACTTAATAATAACGAAGTTGGATTAGCTAAAAACTTACCAGCAATATCGGGTGCGGTTCCATGTACCGCTTCAAAAATAGAAATATTATCACCGATATTAGCCGAAGGTGCAAAACCTAAACCACCAACTAAACCAGCACATAAGTCACTCATAATATCACCTTGCAAGTTGGTTAACACAATAACCTGAAACTCGTGCGGACGGGCTACTAATTTCATAGCCAAATCATCAACAATAATGTCGGGTGCATTAATTTCAGGAAACTCTAAAGCTATTTGTTGAAACGTTTCTAAAAACATACCATCAGTTAGCTTCATGATATTTGCCTTGTGCGCACAGGTAACCTTTGTAAAACCTTCTTTACGGGCCATTTCAAAAGCAAACCTAATTACTTGCTCACAACCAGGGCGAGTAATAATTCTGCGTGCAATAGCCACATCTTTAGAGTTCATGTGCTCAATGCCACCATAAGTACACTCAATATTTTCACGTACTATGGTAATATCAACAGGTATACCTCCCTTACTAAACACAGTATCAACACCGGGTAAAGTTTGAAAATGCCTGCGGTTTGCATAAGTGCTCCAGGTTTTACGTGCAGTTACGTTAATACTTTTCATGCCCTTGCCTTTTGGCGTTTCCATAGGGCCTTTAAACAAAATACCATTACGCTCAACACTTTCTTTGGCCGCAGGAGTCATACCGGTACCAAAACCTTGCTCGAAATAGGTTTTTCCCATTTCAATAAATTCGTAATCGAGGGTAACTTTTGCAGCATCAAAAATGCGTAAAACTGCATCCATAATTTCAGGACCAATACCATCGCCCTTAGCTACAGATATTTTAATTGCTTGTGTCATTGTATTTTATAGTATTAAAAGCTCGTTTAAAGTGCCGCAAATATTGCCTTTAAGTGCTAATAAACCAAACCTTTTGTAGATTTATTAATGCTAAAACACTATCTAAAAAATTTAATACTTATTAGGCTTTTCTTTATCATTAAAAACATAGTAAGTAATTAATGCAAAACAGCCGTTTGCACAATTACATAATTATAGGTAGTTTGCTATTAAAATAGTATTGTGCATAATGCAGTTAAATCACCTATTAAAATTAATTGCCCAAGGCGAAAGTGATACACTTGATTTTAAAAAAACCATATCGAGTGTAAATAAAATTGCAAAAGCCATGAGTGCGTTTTCTAACCACAAAGGAGGCCGACTATTGGTGGGTGTAAATGATAATGGAACAATTAGTGGCGTGCACAGCGAAGAAGAAAAATACATGCTTGATTTGGCTGCACATTTTTATTGCAAACCCGAAGTTGATATTGAGCTTATAGAATGGGAATTTGGCAACAAAACTGTTATTGAATGTATAATTCCACCTGGAAAAAACAAACCCTATTATGCAAAAGATGAAGCTGGAAAATGGTGGGTACACATTAGGGTTAAAGATAAAAGCCTTTTGGCAAGCAAGGTTGTGGTTGATGTGTTAAAACAAAACAGCAACCCCAAAGATACTTTAATAAAATATACCAAACACGAGCAAGGTCTTTTACAATACTTAGAAAAAAACAACCGCATTACAGTAAAACAATTGTGCAAACTGTTAAATATTTCGAGGTGGCGCGCACAGCGTATGTTAATTAGTTTGGTGGGTGCTGGAATAATTAGAAACCACACTACCGAAAAAGAAGAATATTTTACGTTGAGTTAATTCTTTACTGATACTACACTTAAACTTATGGCTACCCAAAATAGGGCTGGTAAGATGCACCAAATTAATCCGTGTAACCAAAAGCCATCAAAGGTATAAATTACAGCATCGTTTGGAGAGTTGGGATGATAAAGAATGGGTACAATTTGTCCAACTTCCATTGGCTGCCCCTCAGGACCAAGTATCGTTACTAAACTATCGTTTGCATAAAACTTAATTTCGCTGCTAATGGTGCTGCCAAAATCGCTTTTATTAATGCCATGCATATAGTTGGTGCTAACAATACCTTCGGTAATTAACGCATCAATTTTAAACTGAATTTTAATAAGATAGAATGTACCAAAAATCAATATCAAACCACTTAAAAAGATGATTAACTTATAGGTATTATTTTTAACGTAAATCAATTATTACGAAATGGTGCTATTAAATTAAACTTAGGTATAGCAACTTTAAATTTTTTGCCGTCTAATTGCCTTTCCATTAAATAAGTTCCATACATCAAACCCATATCAGATTGAATTGCACAACCTGAAACGTATTGATGCTTTTCACCTGGCTCTAAAGTAGGTTGAACACCAACTACGCCTTCTCCTTCAATTTCGTTTTTGGCAACATTTATATCATTTATAAACCAATGTCTGCGTAGTAACTTAATGGTGTAATCGCCCCTATTATGTATAGTTATACGGTAGGCAAAAACATGCTCTTCGTTGTGTTGCTTATCTTGGTAAGCTACTTCAACGGTAATTTTTACATCGTTTGTAATTGCTGTTGGCATAATTAAATATAGAACATACGAAGTAATAAAAAGTTGCGACTAAATCAAACCAAAAAAACAAAACATTAACTAATTTTACCTTGAGGTGATACTAAAAAAACTAACGATAAACGGTGTGCTTCTTAATAATTAAACTCGTAATAGGCTGTTATACAAAACCATGACCGCTTTAGCTAAAAGCCACATTAGGCCACTAGTGCCAAACACCAACAAGCAATGAGTTAATGGTTGCTTAATAATTTAATAACATGGTACACTAACCTTTGTGTAACAATTAAAAAAGAAATGAATATAGAAAAAAGAAAAGTAAAATTAGCCGTAATATCCGATGTGCATTTGGGTACTTATGGTTGCCAGGCCAAGGCGGTAAACAGGTATTTAAAATCAATTAATCCAGAAATTTTGATACTAAATGGAGACATAATTGATATTTGGCAATTTAGTAAAAGGTATTGGCCAGAAAGCCACATGAAGGTAATACAAAGAATTTTTAAAATGATGACAACCGGAACTAAAGTATATTACTTAACCGGAAACCATGATGAAATGCTTAGAAAGTTTACCGATTTTAAGCTGGGAAATTTAGAGTTGCTTGATAAACTTGTGTTAGATATAGATGGACGAAAAGCATGGATTTTTCATGGTGATGTGTTTGATATTACTATGAAAAACAGTAAATGGCTTGCAAAACTTGGTGCTGTAGGTTACGATTCTTTAATTGTGCTAAACAGCATGGTAAATTGGGTTTCGGTGAAACTAGGACGCGAAAAAGTATCGTTTAGTAAACGCATAAAAAACAGTGTTAAGCAAGCGATAAAGTTTATTGATGATTTTGAGGAAACTGCAACAACAATTGCCATACAAAATGGATATGATTACGTTGTTTGCGGACATATACATCAACCAACAATACGTAATGTAAAAAACCATAAAGGCGAAACTTTATACTTAAACAGTGGTGATTGGGTAGAAAACTTAACCGCACTTGAATACAACGATAAAAAGTGGAGTTTGTACCATTACAAAAACGAGTTTGGTGATAACAACTTAAATGATGAAGACGAATTAGAAACAAACATTCCTGATATGGAAAAACTATATCAAGAAGTAATAAAGTTAGTAAAAGTTGAGGCAACTTTTAACTAGCTACCCAACTTATTTATAGAAAGAAAAATGATGTACAAATCCTTTTCGATAGAATAGTTTTTGGCATACATAAAATTAAGCTTATTGGCCGTACCTGGCTCAACTTGTTGGCTTAATTTGGTAATGGGCGATAACACGCCTTTTTTTATTTTAGGCAATGTGGTTTGATTTGCTGATTGCGTATAACCCACCCAACTTTTTTGCCCAAATAACACCTCTCCTATGTTTTTAAGAAACTGTAATGGATGTTTTACCACCACTACCAAAATGGGGCTTAATAAAGTAAAAAACAATGCCATTAATACATCAAGCATACGTTTGTTGCGCAGGTGTTGATGCTCACTTAATGCCATACTAATATCTAAAGCATAAAAATCGCCTGCGCTGTTTTTGCTATTCGACCCAATGATAAAAGAACTTTCTTCGGGAACAATTTTGTACTGAACACCTGGTAATGTTACACCACTCATCCACTGGATAATTTGTGTTGCCGAAATATCCTTTGAGCAAAAAATAATTTCTTCGGCATTAAACACTTGTACTATATCTTTTAATCGCGAAACATCGCCTAAATAATCATCGTTTTGTTTGGTTTCTTTAGTTACAGTAACATATCCGGCAAGCTTAATATTTGCTTTGGCTTTATTTAATAATTCTTGCACACGCATTGCTTCATCATGCCCACCTACAATAATAGTTGTAGTATCGTATGCCATGGCCAAATCAAACTTACGAAACTTAATAACGTACAATATTAACCTATTTAAATATGCGCCAATAAATGCCCACACAAACCCTAACATAATAATTGCACGTGAGTATCGGTAACTTTCTGGAGCAAAAGCATACACCAAACTTATACCTATCATACCAAATAAAACACCTTTAATTACGGCTGTTATTGATCGTGTTTTTTGGTAAGCACCAGCTATGTATAAACCCAACACCCAAAACAAGGTATATAAACTGGCATTAACCAGCATAAATGTTATTGGGTAAGAGCCGCCCTCAACAAACTTGTGGTTTTGCTCCCAATATAATTTTATTAAATAAACACCCAAATACATGCTTGCTGTATCCATTATTGCAAGGTGTGTGGTTTGAAAAAAACGCGCTATTAACGAAATACCAGCTCGAATATAAATTGCAAAACTTATGATAAAACTAAACAGTTTAGCATGTTTGGTACTGTAATGTTTTTGGGCAAAAATTATCATGGCACGATAAAACACAAACACATAGTTAACACTAGTTTTTTTTGTGCTTTCGCCTTTATAATGAATGATGGTGGTGCTGGGAAAATAATAGTTTTTATACCCACCTAGGGTAATTCTAAAAGACAAATCAATGTCTTCGCCATACATAAAATAATCTTCATCAAGTAAGCCAACTTTATCTAATGCTGCTTTACGTATAAACATAAATGCTCCAGATAAAACTTCTACTTCATTTACCTCATCATTGTTTAAAAAACCTAAATGATATCGGCCAAAAGTTTTAGACTTTGGCAAAACAGACGCGAAGCCAAACATTTTATAAAATGCCACTTGCGGTGTTGGTAAACTTCGTTTAGATTCGGGTAAAAACTTGCCCTTACCATCAATCATTTTAACACCCAATGCACCTGCATCTTTATGGCTATCCATAAAACTAATGCATTGTAAAAAGCAGTCTTCTTCAACTACTGTATCGGGGTTTAGCAACAATACATATTTGCCTTTGGCTAGTTTTATGGCTTGATTATTTGCTACAGCAAATCCAGTATTTTGTTTGTTATCAATTAACTTTACCTGAGGAAACTTTCTGCGAACCATTTCACAACTTCCATCTGCCGAGTTATTATCAACCACAAACACTTCCCCATCAATATTATGCATAGCCTTATACACGCTATGCAAAGCTTGCTCAAGAAAATACTTTACATTGTAGTTAACTATAATTACCGATAGCTGCATGTGTTGTTTTAAGTTCCAAATTTAATAAACGTTTTGGTACAGTTTCTATTATTGTATTGGTTGGCCTGATGCTAATGCTTCATAACGCCTTACACATTCTTGGGCCTTATCTTGTTGATTAGTACGTTGAAAAACTTGCGACAGGTAATAATAAGCAGGTGCATAATTTGGATTTATAGCCAAAGCGCTCGAAAATGCTGTTTCGGCTAAGCTATAACTAGCCATATTAAGGTAGGCTAATCCAAGCCCTTCATACATTTGCGGAACATTACCATTGTTGGCAATTCCTCCTTCAAAATACTCTGCTGCTTTTGCAAAATTACTTTTTTGCATCATACATTGCCCAGCATAAAAGTATGCTTGCGTAACATTGCGTTTATAAAACAGCGCCTTGTCTAAATATACCAGCGCTTTATCAGGTTGTTTCTGTACAAACCACAGTTCGCCCATTAGGCTATGAGCCGAATAGTTTTCTGGATAAATTTCTATAGCCTTACTAATTGATGCTTCAGCTTCTTTAAACATACCTGCATTCATATAAGCACTACCCAACAAACGATGCGCTTCCTCATTCATTGGATCGTATTGCACAGCCTGTTTAAAATACATAATACTACTATCAATACTCTTACGTGCCATGGCCTCATATCCATCAGGCATAAATGTGTTTTCGCGTTTTACTACCACACAAAGCGGTGCATTATCTGCACTAATAACATGCACCGTTCCTTTTGGTGGAAACGAACCATTTAGCAATTCGTTTTTACTATAAGTTCTACTTGTTAAAATTAAATAATCCCAACGTGGTTTAAACTCTTCGTACTCGCGTACCCAAAAGAAATCTAAATTTGGGTTAATACGGTGGCCGTAATAAGATGCTGTTAATGGTTCGTTGTTTATGCCTATTAATACCTTTTTATTTGGCTCTTGTTGTGCAATCCATTCACCTGCGGCTCTGCAAGAATTGCTATAATAATCGGTTTCGTAATTGCCGTAAGCACCATTAATTCCACCTACAAACTCGTTAAAATAAACATATTGGTTGGGATGATTTTTTATGCTCCAAAAAAGCGGTTTTGCAAAGGCTATACCTAAGATTACTACCACACCTATTTGTGCCATTTTATTTTTTAAGGCATGCAATAAAAACTCAAACGATAAGGCTGAAAGTACCACCATTGCTGGTAATACAAATAAATAATGTCTCCAACCGTTGTAGTAATTTAAGTTGGTATACTCTGCCCAAGCCACCGGAAACACAACCATAAACACAAACATCAACACATAACCAATGTTTACATATTTACGAATCCAGTTTAATAACAACACCGATAAACCAATACCTGCTAACAAATAAATAGGATTACCAATACTTAAAAACTTTACTACATAATATCCTGGAGCTTCGGTAAGCATGTACATACGTGTGCCTTCAAAAAGCTCGGTATTATTAGCGTAAAACGCATTTTCGCTCGATTTTTTAAATGCTAAAAACACATTTTTTATAGGATTACTTAATGCATACGGCCATAACGAAATACCAAATAAATAACCTAAACCCGAAAGTGATAAAAACGTTTTTAAATATGTTAGCCAACCTTGGCTAAACAAGCCTTTTTTGTTTTTGATGCAATAACTTAACCATTGAATGGCTAGGAACAAACCCATAAATGCAATAATTAAAATTGCACCTACACGCGAGCCAATACCAATACCAATGCCTACACCTAACCAAGTAATGTGTTTACGTTTTGGGTTAGGCATATTTTGCAAAACACGCACCATAAAATACCCCGATACTGCAAAACCTACAGCAAATGGAATATCAGTAGGATTGTTCATACTAAAACCTAACCAACTTGGGTTTAAACCCATAAACAACAAAGCGATTATTGCACCTCTCCAACTGGTAAGTGCTTTTACAGTTAAGCCAACAAAAATTAACCCGAGCAAACCATACAACGAAATCATAAAATGTCGGGTATCGTAAGGGTCGGTATCAAACGTATTATACAATATGGCCGATATTAAATTAATGTGCTCACCATAATGTCTAAAAATTTGTCGCACATAATCTTCATTACCTTTCGGCTCACTTAATGCCGTGCTATCTTCGCCAAAAGTAGCCACCCAATTGTACGCAACCTTGCTATATTCATCGTGCTGCTTTTCGTCCCAAGTCATGCCATATTGCTGACTTAACAATGGATATGCCACACAAAAACCCATCACTAATAAATAAAACACCATCCTAAAAATTGGCGCATTACCTTTATTGGCTTGAGGGATTATTGTAGTAGATTTTATTTCGTGTAAGGCAGATAGTACAAAAAACTTAAAGCTTAAAAACAAAGAAATAAATGGTAAAGTAAAAATACTTAAAAAACTACCTGATGGCGAATTTTTATCAGCAGTTAAAGCAATGTCTTCGGCATTAATTTTATGCGCACCAACTTGGTTTGCTATTTGAAAATAGTTTGTTGCGGTGCTTAATTTTGTTTCGAAAGTTTGTTGAGCAAAAACGGTATTCACAATAATAACTCCACTGCTGTTATCATGCACATTACTGCTGGTAATAAACCTAACACAGTTGTTGTAAACCGAGTTGCTTATTTTTTGAACTAACCCATTTTTATTTACGCTATCTTTTAAAAAATACGAACCAAAATAAAAGGTGTTTTCTACAAGTTTTTTGCGCTTGGTTTGTGCAACACTTATAAGGTTTGAAATATTTATGCCTTCTGCATTTTGAACCATTAAACTAACCGAACCACCAGCTAATGCAAATGCTTCCTGAAAATTACTGGCCGTATTTATTTTTTGTTTTTGAACTAAATCTTGGTAAGCCGCATTGCCAGCCAAAGCTGTTGCCAATTTTTGGTTTGATGAAGTAATCAGTACACAATCAACATCCGTTTTACCTTTGCTAAACAAGTTTAAAATTTGTTCGTAGGTGGCTTGGTTACCATTAGCGGGTAAAGGCAATATTACACTTAAACGGTTATCTGATTTTTGATTTTGCATAAGTATTTATTTCAAAAAAAATGGGATTAATCTTTCTTCTGATTCAACCCTAAAAAGCTTAAGAAAAAACTAGAAAATATGGTTTGTAAACCAATCATTATTGCAAACACTGATGGAATTACCACACGTAAAATATGCGAATATTCTAACTGCCCAAAATCCTGTTGATCCCACAAATAAAGGGAATAAATAGACCCAACCAAACCTGCAATGGTAATTAAAATACCCACTATTAATCCGGCTTCTAAACTCAGGTAATTATATAATTTATCTAACGTATCGTTTTTGCGTAAAAAACCTTGTTGTATGGCATAAATTCGGGTAAATAAAGCAAAATTTACCGCCTGATATCCTATCACTACAAAACCTCCTGCATACAATAAAGTATTGGTATCAAAATGAATGTTTAACAACTTAACAGGTCCTTGTTGTATCAATGCAAATAATATTAAACCAACAAACATTAAAGTTAAACCAGGAATTAAAAACAACCATTTAGGACTGTATAATAATAAAAACCTAAGGTGTCTCCAGCCATCGCGCCAAGTGCGTAAATGCGGTGGTCTTGTTCTTCCATCTTTTGCGAGTGTGGTAGGAACTTCAATAATTTTAAGTTTATTAATTTGAGATTTTACCACCATTTCGCTGGCAAACTCCATTCCTGTTGTTTGTAGGTTTAAAACGGTAACTATATCTTGTCTAAAACCCCTTAAACCACAATGAAAATCGTTTATTCCTCCACCAAAAAACAACTTACCAATAAATGATAAAACAGGGTTACCTAAATAATAATGTAAAAAAGGCATTGCGCCTTTACCAATACCACCTTTAAAACGGTTACCCATAACCAAATCATAACCCTCGCGAAGTTTTTCTACGTAGGCATTTAGGTTACTAAAATCGTAACTATCATCACTATCGCCCATAATTACGTACTTGCTATTTGAAGCTTGAATTGCACCCATTAAAGCACTTCCGTATCCTTTGCGCGGAATATCAACCACACGTGCACCACAACTGCGGGCAATTTCTTGCGAGCCATCTGTACTACCATTGTCACCAATCACAACTTCACCACTAATGTTATTATCATTAAGGTATTTCATGGCCTTGTCTATACAAACTTTTAAGGTTTCTGCTTCGTTTAAGCAAGGCATCACAATGGTTAATTCTAATTGTTTTTCCATGTTGGCTTAAGTGTTTTTCTTTTTTAATACTGCAATAAAATGCAACTGTCGTCCAAAAACCATGTTAAATACACCTGGGTAAAGCGGAATTCGTTTGTTAATGGTTACAATCTCTAACCCTAATTCATCAAACAAGTCCATCCAATATTTTTCGGTTTTAAAGTTATAAATTACTTCAACACCATGAGGGGCATTACCCACCCAGTCCATAAATTTTAGGGTTTGAAAATCAAAGCCATTAGCCCAAAGGTGATCTTTAATAATCAGGTATTTTTTACTAACACGCATGGTTTCAACCAGCAAGTTTTTAAAATTATCATCTGGCACATGGTGCAATACATCAGTGTATTGTGCAGCATCAAAGCTATTATCAGGAAAAGGAATATGCACACCATCGTATTCTTTAAATGGAATAGCACAAGTTGGGCGAGCCATAATATCAATACCTTGGTAACTAATACCAGGTTTTTTATCGCTAATTAGTTTGCTTATTGTTCCGTCTCCACAGCCAATATCTAAAATATTAACGTTATCGGGCATTTGCCTAGCTATTTCGTCTGATATAACTTTAATACGTCTTAAAAAAACATATTCGTGGTGAAGGTCTTTCAATAATTTCATTGATGTAAATATTACTTAAAGTTTGCAATATAAAAATAATCGGCTTGTTATGGCAAAATATGCACAAAAATGAGTGGTTTAGATTTAAAAGTCTAGCAAATCCTAGATAAAACAACCGTTAATAACTACATCTATGGGGTAAACAAAAGGTTTTTTTATGTATTTAACTTATTGGTAGTAAGTGTAAACTTAATGGTTTAACTTATAAAAGTTGCATTTAATAATGGTAAATACTAAGTTAGATTTATAAAAGAGTTGGTTAAATTAAAAATTATACCAAATAAACAACATCGTTTACGCAGTATTTTTTTAATTACAACACCTCTAATACACTACATCATTAGGGCGATTTGAAATATAATCGCTCTTTTTATTTAAAATATTTACTGTATTTTAACGTTTGCGTTTACATTATTTACATTAGTTTTGAAACTATATGCGCGTATTATTTATTGCACTTTATTGTTTGTTTTTTAATGCTGTACTATTTGCCCAAAGTGATAAACCTTTAACGGCAGTTGATATAGAAATTATTAAAGCCGACCAAGTTTATATGAGTAAAAAATATAACTCGGCAGCTACTATGTACAAAAGGGTTTACAGCAAAATAAAGGACGAAGAACAGCAAGCTTCTGTTAATTTTAAAATTGCAGAAAGTTATAGGTTGAGCAATAATTTTAAACAAGCTTTTGAGTGGTACGAGAAATTAGTAAACACTAAATACCCTGATCCTAAAATTTTATACTCGTATGGATTGCTTTTAAAAAACTACGAAAGATACAGCGATGCAGCTCGTCAGTTTAATGATTATTTATTTGAAATGCCAGGTGATATTGCTGCCATTAGAGAAGTTGAAGCATGTAAAATTGCTGGCGAATGGAAACTAAATCCGCAAAAGTTTTCGGTTGATAATGTAAAACAATTAAATACCGATGTAAGCGATTATGCACCAGTTATAACCAATGGAAAAATAACTTGGAGCTCATCAAGAAGTGAATCTACTGGTAATATTATTTTTGAATGGACGGGCCAAAAATGTGCGGATATTTTTGAAGCTAATTTTGATGGAAACGGATTTGGTAGTGTTACAAAATCAAACGGATTAATAAATAGCAATTATAACGAAGGTGCAGCTTGGGTTGATAGCACAAACACAACCATGTATTTTACCCAATGCAATGGTACAGACGGTAAGGGTTTAAACTGCAAAATTTATGTGAGTTTTAAACAAAATAACCAATGGAGTGCACCACAAGTTTTACCCTTTTGTAGTGATAGTTTTAGTGTAGGCCATCCTACCTTTACTGCCGATAATAAACGCATGTATTTTGCAAGTAATATGCCCGGCAGCATTGGCGAAAAAGACATTTATTATATTGATTATAATCCTTTAACTGCAAAATGGGGAACGCCTATTAATTTAGGACCAAATGTAAATACTATAGAGGATGATATGTTTCCTACAGTAAGCGCTGATGGTAAAATATATTTTGCGAGTAAAGGCCATTTTGGTATGGGAGGTTTAGACTTGTTTTATACCCAAGATTCAGTAGGTGAATTTACCAAGGCCGTAAACTTAAAAAGCCCTATTAATAGTGGTGCCGATGATTTTGGGATTACATTTTTTAATAACAATGGCGATGCACAAAAACCATTTGCTTATTATACCAGCAACCGCGATGGTGGCTTGGGTGATGATGATATTTACAGCATTAGCATTAAGCCGTTTACTGTTTTGGTAAAAGGAGTTGTGCTTAATAAAGAAGATAACCTTCCAATAAATAATGCAGAAGTTATTGCACAGTTTGATAACACATCTTTAAACGCAAAAACAGATGGTAAAGGGAATTTTGTTACAGAATTAGCGCTTAATAAATCAATATCATTAACTGCTAATAAAGATAAGTTTTTTAAAGGTTTGGCCGAATTAATATCAACCGAAAATATAAAAGCCGATACCACAATTATGCTTACTTTATATCTAAACCCAATACCAGATGAAGGTGTGGAGTTTACCTTACAAGGCATTTATTACGATTTAGACAAAGCCAATATAAGGCCAGAAGCTGCACGTGTATTAGATTCGTTGGTGTTTATTTTAAGCGAAAATCCAACAATTACAATTGAACTGGCCTCGCATACAGATAGCCGAGCGCCCGAAGATTACAACTTAAAACTAAGCCAGAAACGCGCGCAAAGTTGTGTTGACTATTTATTAAAAAACGGCATAAACAAAGCACGACTTAAAGCTGTGGGCTATGGCGAAACCAAATTGGTTAATGATTGTACAGACGGTGTAGAGTGTACTGAAGAAGAACATCAAGCCAATAGAAGAACAACATTTAGGGTGCTTACCACCGATTATAAAGGAAAATAGTTACTGCTGTTTTTTTACCCAATTTGCAATTTCTGTAGCCACATATTCGGGCACATTATTGGGTACGTTATATTCGTTTGGGGTTGATTTTCCTTCGCCTGCTAACAACATGTGGTTTAGTTTTTCAAACTGAATATAAGTAGCACAACAAGCATTTTTAAGTTTATTCTTCCATAGGTTTAGCTCGGTAGGTGTTACTTGATAATCGCGTGAACCTTGTATAAACAACACAGGTTTTTTATTTAATACTTCAGCAATATTATCTGGTTTATATTTATCCATGTGGCGCAAAAAAGCAATTGTTAACCCCGGAAACAGTGAGTCAGTATTGATTTGTTTATCATAAAGGTGATTTTTAGTGTAATTGGCTTTTGCAATTAAGGGAGCATACGCAGCTAAAGTTGCACTATCGTTATTTAAAGCACTTAAATACTCCAATTGACTAGGAATTATTTCTGCAATAGTTTGGTAGTTTGCAGCCAAGCCAATAAACCCAGCAACTTTAGGTAGGTTCATTTTAAAATAGGGTATCATAAAACCACCTTGACTATGTCCTGCTATAAATATTTTTTTTGCATCAAGGCGTTTATCCTTACTAAGTGCATTTACTATGTTTTTTAAGTCAATTAAATACTCTTGCTCCATCGTAAACTCATTAGTTTTTACACCTTTTAAATTGCTCGAATTAGCAGTTCGTTTATCATACCTATACACGGCAATACCTTTTGCAGCCAATGCCCAAGCCAAATCTTTGTAGGGTTTGTTTGCTCCAATTGTTCCGTCTTTATCAGTTGGTCCGCTTCCGCCAACTATAATTACTAATGGGTGTTTATTATTTCCTTTGGGAATAGACAACATGCCTTCACTTTCAATGCCCTTTGTAGGCACATTTAGTTTAATTTCAAAAAACAATAATGTATTAATGTAACCAGGTGGCGTATGGTTAGTTTTGATATTGGTAAAAAATATGCCCGAAAGCTGGTTCTTATTATTGATGGTTAACTTTAAGTTGTAATCTTTTTTTACAAATGATATTTTGGTAACAGTAACCCATAACGAATCTTTTTTAGTAACTTTTGTTTCGCCAACACTTGCCAACGAATCATGGTTTTCGATAAAATTACTCCACATTGTTTCATAATCATTGGCATCAATTTTTCTTTTCATATCAGCATTTTGTAGGTTAAAAATGCTATCAAATTGTTGGGTTTTAAAGTAGCTAATAATATTATTTGTAAAACTTAATGCCACTGCATTGTTTTGGGCATTTACAAATTGCGAAAGTTGAATAATAAAAAACAGTATTAGACCAATTTTTGTAAAAAATTTCATGGCGCAAGATGTTGATTTTTCGCAACTAATCAACTTAAAAATAATTCAGATAATGCGTTTTAAATTCATTATTTGTGGTAAATTCGATTGTTAATTTTTTATAATGAAATACCTTGTTTTTTTAATACTGGTAATTATGCTTTTCTCTTTTACCGATAAAGGAAAGCATTGGTACAACACCATACACTACTACAGTAAATATCAAACCACCGAATGTAAGTTTGATGGAAAGTATCGCTCGTATTATCGTAGCGGAATTAAAAAATCGGAAGGTTATTTTAAAAACAACTATCGCATCGGAAACTGGAAAGTTTGGGATGAAAAAGGCAACTTGATTATAGCGCGTAATTACAGCTCACCATTTGAGTTTACGGTTATAGAGTCGAAAGGTAAAAAGCCAACATCAACATACAAACTACAGCGCGATAGTGATGGGTGTTACAAACATTTTATTTTTACAGATGACAGTATTTTGGCAGCAGCAAGAATTTGGCGTTTTGTTGAGCCTACATTTAATCGCGTTTTGTTTGATAACAATACCCTGTATAACATACTGCAAAATGCGGTAATTAGCCGCGAGGTTAAAGCATACCGTAACGACAGTTGTTATTTTGAACAGAACTTTGTAACCATAGACACATCACAACTTAACATCATTGCCTTTAAAACCATGGAAGATTGGATTATAGATAAAGAACGTTTGGTGCTTGAGTATTATCCAATAGCTGTTTGTCCTGTTGCGGTTAATAAAAGCAATGATACGATTGATTTATATTGGGTAATTGTTGACGACATTAGGAAAAACTTATTAGCACATAAATTACCTGTTACCCCCAAAAAAGCCGAGGTTAATAATTTAGATGATTACTTTTTTCTTCATAATTATAATGGGAAAATTGTTCGCCAGCTTGCTTTTGAAGACGACACGCATCCTCTAAATAAATTCGACACAGTGAGTGATGCCTTGCGTGTTGATTTAGATATTATAGAAAACGAGCATAACATTTGGTTAGCTTATTTTAATAGATAATATAAAAAACAAAAAGCGACCTTAAATTAATCAAGGTCGCTTTTTTTTATAAGATTTAAATTTAGTTTAACACTTCTTTTACATCAACAAGTGGAAGGTTAAATGCATCTGCTACTCCTTTGTAAACAACTTTTCCGTTTACAACGTTTAAGCCTAACTCTAATTCTTTGTTTTCAACACATGCTGTTTTCCAACCTTTGTTTGCTAATTGCAAAGCATACGGTAAAGTAGCATTTGTTAAAGCTAAAGTAGAAGTATAAGGAACAGCACCTGGCATGTTTGCTACGCAATAATGAACAACACCATCTACTAC
>JAGPCI010000194.1 GCA_018058165.1 Bacteroidia bacterium | reverse complement strand
AACATTGAAGCTACGTTTAGCACCTCTTCTCATAAATAAGAAGAAAGGAAGTATAAAGTTAAGCACAATATTAATATAAAAACTAAATGCATAAGAACCGTACATACGAGGGAAATAGTAGGCTACTTCTTCTGGTATGTTTGCATACCAAATTAATATAAACTGTGCTACCCACATATAAGCCCAAAACATAGATACAGCAAATACCCACTTACCTAAATCATGCATGTGCTCGTCTGTTACAATGCCTGCTAAGTATCCATTTTTACGCAAATACCAAGTAAGAAGGTATGCAACAGTCATAGCACTAGTCCAAGCTGAGGCAAAGTTATAAATAGTAAAAATAGTAGAGTACCAATGCGAATCAACACTCATGGTAATATCCCAAGCATACATACTAAATGTAAAGCCAAATACTATCATAAATAAAGCAGAGATGCGAAACGTTTTATCAAAAAAAGTAGTATCAGTTAAGCCTGTAGATAGTTGATCTTCTTGACGTGAGTATTTTCTAATCATACTTGCAGCCCAAACCCAAAAACCAGAGAATAAAGCGATACGTATTAAAAAGAATGGCTTATTTAAATACCATGTTTTTTTAGCAAGTAACGGATCCATTTCCATTACCCCATCATGTGCCCAATGGTAAATTCCACCATGAAAAACAATAAGGCTAAGAAATACAACCACAAATACTAAAATTGCACCGATAGGCATAAATTCACTTATGGCCTCAAATATTCTGCGTACTGCAACATACCAACCTGCATTAGATAATTGGTTCATTACAATAAAAATAATTGCTAAAGCAGATAATGTAAAGAAAAAGTAGCTATTGTACAACAAGCTACCTAATAATCGCTTTATTGGTAAATGGTGTAATTCTTCTTGTGAAAATCCTTCGATACTTGGGTGATAAGTAAAATATCCAATCACTGCTAAAAGCACGCCCAAGCCCATTAGTATAAATGATAAGCGTTTTGCTTTATCGGTAAATACAAATTTTTCTTCTTTTAATTGAATGGCAGTTGTGTGTCCCATTGTGTTACAATTATTAAAATTAGTTATTTAGCAGTAACACCGCTTAAGTTATAAATATAGTGAACTACTTGCCAGCGTTGTGTTGGACTTAAAGCTGAACCATAAGCACCCATCAAGTTTTTACCGTGGGTAATGCTATAAAATGCTTTACCTGGGTTAATTGTTGGAAGTCTATCGCCATAAGCTGGTACTTGAGGGAATTTACCATCAGCTACAATTGTACCTTTACCTAAACCATCGTCACCATGACAAGGAGTACATTGTATATTATATAAACGCTTACCTTCAGTTAGGTTATACTCAGTTGCAGACAATGGGTTTTTCCATGAAGCTGAAGCCTCGTAACTTTCATTACTTTTTGGAAGATTATAAGTTGCATAATCCAACTGCCCACGTGCAATTGTACCTTTAACGGGTAAACGCATATTTAATCCATTAGGGTTAATTGTATTGCTTCCGTTAGGGTTTGATGCGTCATCAGTTGCTAACTGCGTCATCGGCTCGTAGGCAAAAGATACGTACATATTTGGTGCGTACTCTAAACCTGGGTTATCGCCACCAGCACTACATCCAACCAAAACAAAAGTTGATGAAGCTACTGCTAATAATGTGTATATCGACTTTCTCATAGTTCGTTAATCCTTTCTCTTACTTCAAGAGCACCAGCTTTTGCAAAAAAGTTTGATAACTCTGCTACATCTGTTTTACCTTCATGGATATTTACAGCAATAACAAATCTATCATCTGTTACTCGTAAATCTATAACATTGGTGTTTCTTCCAAAAAACATTCTATTCACAATAAAAAAGCAACCCACCATACCAAAAGCGGTAAATAAAATTGACAATTCGAAAGTAATTGGAATATAAGTTGGGATATGTAAAAATGGCTTTCCCCCAATCAACATTGGCCAATCAAAGTATGAAGTGAAACTTTGCAAGGTAACTGCCGAAACTAAACCTGTCATCCCAAATACAAACGCAGCAATTGATAACCTTGAACGCTTAACGCCAATTACTTTATCTAAATTATGAACAGCAAATGGAGTGTATACATCATGTACATCATATCCGCTTTCTACCAAGCTTTTTGTAACATCATAGGTAGTATCAGGGTTATCATAAACCCCTAATAACATTTTATTATTATGCATGTTTTGTTTCTCCTTTCTCATGTGTATCATGCGAGTGCGTAGGAATAATTGATTTCACTTCAGCCATATTAATGGTAGGTAAATATCGAATAAATAAGAAGTATAAAGTAAAAAACAAACCAAATGAACCGAACAAAATCATAAACTCAATAAATGTTGGTGTATACATAGCCCAACTTGATGGTAAGAAATCTCTGTGCAATGAAGTAACAATAATTACAAAACGCTCGAACCACATACCGATATTAACAATGATAGACATGATGAAAATAAACCAAGGCGTAGAACGTGCCCATTTAGTCCAAAATACTTGAGGTGCAAGAAGGTTACAACTCATCATAATCCAATAACTCCACCAATAAGGACCTGAAGCACGATTAATAAAAGCATATTGCTCATATTCAACACCAGAATAGGCAGCTACAAAAAATTCAGTGATATATGCTAAACCAACCATTGTACCTGTTAGCATTACTACACGGCACATAGCATCTAAGTGACCCATGGTAATATACTCTTCTTGTTTAAGTACAACGCGACCAATAACTAATAAGGTTAACACCATACCAAAACCAGAGAAAATTGCACCGGCCACAAAATACGGAGGAAAAATTGTTGTATGCCATCCTGGTACTAAAGATGTAGCAAAATCCATTGATACGATGGAGTGAACCGAGAATACTAAAGGAGTAGAAATACCAGCTAATATTAACGAAATCATTTCATAACGATGCCATGTACGGGTTGAACCGTTCCAGCCCATTGAGAAAAAGTTGTAAATAGATTTGCGTAAACCATTTGCTCTATCGCGGGTTGTGGCAATATCTGGAATTAAACCAATGTACCAAAATACTAAAGAAACAGAGAAGTATGTTGAAATTGCGAATACGTCCCAAACCAATGGTGAGTTAAAATTCACCCATAAAGATCCAAATGCATTGGGTAATGGTATAGGCCAATACGCAACCCACGGACGACCCATATGAGAAACAATAAATGATGCCGCACAAATTACAGCGAAGATTGTCATTGCCTCAGCCGAACGATTGATTGACATACGCCACTTTTGACGGAATAATAATAAAACAGCAGAAATTAATGTACCAGCGTGACCGATACCAACCCAAAATACGAAGTTGGTGATATCAAATGCCCAACCTACAGTTTTATTTAAGCCCCAAACTCCTAACCCTACTAAAAAAGTATAAGTAGTTGCTGTAAGCCAAATACCTAGCACAATTGCAGAGATAGTAAATCCTATCCACCAGCCCTTTGATGCTTTATTTTCCATTGGACGTAAAATATCACGCGTTACATCTGCGTAGGTTTTACCTCCGTTAACTAATGGTTCTCTTATTGGTGATTCGTATGACATGTGTTATGTTTTTTTAATTACCAGATTTTATTAATGTGATTGTTCTGTTTTTGCATGTGCATCATGTTTTGCTTCTTGATGTCCTGCATGTTCGTTATTACCTGCAATAGTTTCATCTACATTTCTAATTTTAGTCATGTAAGAAACTGATGGTTGAACGTTGTATTCTTCTAATAAAACATAGCTGCGTTCGTTATCAAATAATTTAGCGATTTGACTATTTTTATCGTTTACATCACCAAAAATTATGGCATCTGCAGGGCAAGATTGTTGACAAGCAGTTTTTACATCACCGTCTTTTACTTTACGGTTTTCTAATTTAGCTTGAAGTTTTCCTGCTTGAATACGTTGAATACAGAATGAACATTTTTCCATAACTCCACGTGAGCGCACAGTTACATCTGGGTTGATTACCATACGACCTAAGTCGTTGTTCATGTAGAAGTCAAACTGATCGTTTTCGCGGTATTTAAACCAATTAAATCTTCTAACTTTATAAGGGCAGTTATTTGCACAATATCTAGTACCAACACAACGGTTGTATGCCATGTGATTTAAACCTTCTGAACTGTGAACAGTAGCAAGTACAGGACAAACAGATTCGCAAGGTGCATGATTACAATGTTGGCACAACATTGGTTGGAAAGCTACTCTTACGTTTTCAAAATTAGTATCGTCAGTAATTAAACCTTCATCAGAAGCTTTTAGCATGTTACCAGCTAATCCAGCTTCACGGGTTAATTTTTTACCATTTGCATCTTTAAAGCTATAGTAACGATCGATACGAATCCAGTGCATTTCGCGACTGTCTAATATTTCTTTACGACCCACCACAGGGACATTGTTTTCTGCACTACAGCTAACTACACAACTTCCACAACCTGTGCAAGCATTTAAGTCAATAGCCATTGCCCAACGGTGTCCTTTGCTATCATGCTCATCCCATAAAGTAATGATATGTGCATGTTTGTGATTACCTGCTTTTGGATCTTTTATAAACTCATTTAAAGATGCTTCGCGAATTAAATCACGGCCTTCAATAGTATGATGAGTTTGCGTATGTGCTAAATCATAACCATCACCAGATTTTTCTACAGTAACATCAGCAGCAGTGTATACTAATGATGTACCATTAAAAGTAACTGTATGATATGCATTTTTACCAACATTTAAACCAACGCGACCACCAGCAGTACGGCCATAACCAACTGCTACAGAAATGGTATCACGGGCTTGACCAGGTTGAACTAACACTGGAATATTTTCTATTACACCACCTTTAGTTTTGATGGTAATAAGATCACCATCTTTGATGTTAAATTTATCAGCAGTAACTTTTCCAATTGCTGCGTAATTATCCCAACATACTTTAGATATTGGATCTGGTAATTCTTGCAACCAAGGGTTGTTTCCGTAACGACCATCGCCAATACCAATTTTGGTATATAAACTTAATTCTACTTTATCTTTATTTGA
>JAGPCI010000022.1 GCA_018058165.1 Bacteroidia bacterium | reverse complement strand
CAAATTACCAATACCTTTATTAATACTACTTTTGAAGGTGGCCGACACGAAACACGTGTAAATAAAATTGCTTGCCCATAACCATTTTGAGTACCGATATCAACAACATATTACAACAATTATATAGTGGCAATAAACGTGCGCTTGCGCGTTGTATAACCTTAGTTGAAAACGAACACGAAGGATATTTAGATTTACTAAAACAACTTACCTTTAATACTAACACACCAGTTATTGGCATTACTGGCCCACCAGGTGCTGGCAAAAGCACATTAATAGGTGCATTGGCTGGCTACATTGCATCATTAGGTAAAAAATTGGCCATTATTGCTGTTGACCCAAGTTCGCCATTTAACCGTGGTGCTTTAATGGGCGATAGGTTACGCATGACGGAGCATTACCTCAATCCAAATGTATTTATCAGAAGCATGGCAAGCCGTGGTAGTTTGGGTGGATTAGCACCTAAAATATTTGAAGTAGCCGATGTAATTAAAGCTGCTGGTTTTGATTATATTATTATTGAAACAGTGGGTGTTGGACAAAGTGAAGTAGAAATTGCAGCCTTAGCAGACACAACCGTTTTGGCACTTGTGCCCGAAGCAGGGGACGATATTCAAACCATAAAAAGTGGAGTGATGGAAATTGCCGATATATATGTGCTAAACAAGGCAGATAGAGCTGGTGCAAATACATTTATAAAAAACCTAAATATACTGGCCCACACCAATGCCCGCGAGGGTTGGGAAGCTCCTGTTATTAAAACCGTGGCCACAAAAAACGAAGGTTTAGCCGAATTACTTGAAGCAATAAACAAACACCATAACCATGGCGCAAACAACAATAAAAAAGCACATTTATTGGCCGAAAAAGCAATTATGCTGATTAAAAATTTGCGTACTAGAGATATTTCGTTTGCTGAAATTGAACAAGAACTGCAACAGTTAATTGGTAAAAAAAACTTTAACCTCTATCAGTACGTTTCTAAGTTTATTTAGAAACGTAAACTACACATGAACATAAGTATTATTTCTGGCTCGGCAAGGGCTAATAACAACACCATAAGGGTAGCAAAAGCTATAGAAAAGTATATTATTGAACTTGGCCATGAGGTTACTTTGGTTGATTTTATAAGTTATGACATTCCGCTTATTAACCAAGGCGAAATATTAACGGATAACCTAACTTCATTCCAAAAACATTTGGTAGATAGCATGACTGATGCAAACGCTATTATCATCATCACCCCCGAATATAATTGGAGTACCACGCCCGAAATTTTAAATTGGCTACACCGATTTGGCGAACGAAGATTTGCGGATTTATTTAACCATAAAGTATTTGCAACAGTGGGTGTATCAACTGGCAAAGGTGGCAAGGCTCCTGCATTACACTTACACAGTATCCTTAATAAAATCATCAGCTTTACCGATTTAGACTCGGTAGTTGCAGCAAAAATATACGAGTCGCATTACACCAAAGAAGTACTTAACGAAAACGGCACATCACAAGGAAATACCCAATACGATAATGGCCTAAACGATTTTATAAATTACACATTGCGCATAACAGGTAAGTGGGTTGGGTAATATTGGTGTTAACCCTTATTGCTAACTGATAGTTCTATAAGATACTTACTATCTTAAAAATTAGCAGTTTTTTCGTTACCTTCGCTATATAAACTACTATCATGTTGACATTAAACAATATACTAAAAGAAATCAAAGACGTTCCGGTTAATCGGCTGGAAGAGCTTTATCAACTTATACATTCACTAACACCAAAAACCAACAAGACCGACAATTCTAGAGAAAAAATACTTTCGTTTGGTGGTGCTTTTAGTGATATGAGCGATGAGGATTATGAAGGTTTTTTGAATCAAACTAAAAAAACAAGAACACAACTTCTTGACCGTAATATTGACTTATAATATTTTTTTAGCCAAAATCAATCACATCAATAAAAAGGAAAATCGTGATTAAACAATCAATTATTGATACCGATATACTTTCTGAGTTTTTAAGGGGTAATCCAAATGTAATTGCCAAGGTTGACGAACACCTTAAAGAATATGGATTTATAAGCTTAAGTATAATTACATATTACGAAATTTTAAACGGCCTTTTATATAAAGACGCTCGCAAGCAAATGGCAAAATTTGAAGCATTTGTAGAATTGAATAAAGTGGTACCTTTAACAATTAGAACGGTAAAAATTTCAGCAAACATACAATCAGATCTTCGTAAAAAAGGAACTGAAATTGGTCACACAGATACTTTAATTGCTGGAGTTGCCATGGCAAGTGAATTACAGCTTGTAACTAATAATACTGCGCATTTTGAAAGAATCAACGGACTTGAAATTGCCAACTGGACAATATAAAAAAGTCATTCGAGCACTGTAAAAAATATTTGTCATTTAGAGGCCTTTTCCAATTGTAAGCTCACATTAAAGATAACCCACTTTTAGAACCACTTCCTTTTACTAATGAAATTTCAAACCATGACAATGGAGCAGCATTGGAAATTACCCACATTTTAAAGAGGTCCGTTAAATCAAATTAATCAATAGAAGATTTGAAAAATCGAACTGCTTAATTTCATTGGGTCAATCCCGTGCCGAAGCCTCGGCAAAGAAAATGTTAGCAGTTTTGCATAAAACTGATTTACCTTTTCTTTATATATTATGCATTTCCAATGCGTAATTTGGATTAAAATATAGTTTATCTGGTTTTTGCATGTTATAACAACATAGTTAGTTTTTTATTTGATACTATTTTATTGCGAATAGGTTTATTATCGCTTAGCCTTCAACTCTTCTTCGCTTAATTTATGCTCCCATTTTAATGCACCGTTTTTATCAAAACATTGCATAGTAAGTACACGTTTACCCCTATCTCCACTAATGTTAATGTTGCAAAAATTATTCTCTACAACTAGTGTATTTGGCACGCGCATAGGATTATTGGCCTCATCGGTTCTATCTACATTGCTAGCCCTACTGCTTATTGCACTACTGGTTAAATCATAAAGCACATACCCAAGTTTGGGCTCCACATTGGTGTTTTTAATCAACTCAGTATGGTGTCTATCTCCTGTTAAAAACACTACGCCACTAACTTTATTTACTACTATAAAATTGATGATGCGTTGGCGTTCTTTCTTAAAAAAATTATAGCTTTCTTTATCAGTGTTTTCATTTAAAAATTGGCCCCCTAAAGCTATAAACTTAAATGGCGCACGACTTGCAACTAAGTTATTAAACAACCACTGCATTTGTTCTTCGCCAAGTTGTGTTTTAGCAGGGCTTAAAGAGTCGTTTAAAAACTGGTAATCTCTAAAATATCGGCCATCAAGCAAATAAAAATCGGCATCGCTAAAACTAAACATATTGTAAACGCCTTGGTTATTTTGTCCGTAAGTTTTATTAGCCCAATAACTTTTAAATAAATCTAAGGAAGCCTCTTTTAATGGATACGTTTTACAGGCATCATTACTGCCAAAATCGTGATCGTCCCAAATTGCATAATGATTGCGAGATGCTAAAAAGTGTTGTAAGTTTTTGTCAGCACGGGTATGTTGGTAACGGTATTTTAAACCGCTTACGCTGCCATAATCTGCTTCACGCGTGTAAGTATTATCACCCAACCAAAGCATAAAATCGCTGGGTTTTTCGTTCATTTTTAGCAAAATTTCTGTCCCTTGTCCGTATGGTTTACCAGGCCTATCATAAGCCGAGTCGTTTACATACAAACAACTGCCTACTAAAAAATTAAAATCGGGTGCAGGCACTCGCCACTCCCACAGTGGTTTAGTTTTAAAGGTTAATAAATATGGAAAATTAGTTGGCTTTCCATCCAATAAAATACGGTAGTTATACGTTTTACCCATGTCTAAGTTTTCCAGCACAAAATGGTGATTGGTAATTTTACAATCTACTGCAGTTTGGGTTTGGGTTGATGCGTTTTTAGCATCGGTATTTGATAACCAATATTGTATAGCCACATTTTTGGCACATTGGGTTTGTAACCAAATTACAGTTTCTCGGTGTTCGATATATCCAGGCATTGGACCAGCCAAAATCGAAGCTTTTTGTGCAAACAAAAAAACCGAAGACAAACTAAAAAAAAGCAGAAAAGGTGTTTTTAAACGCATTGTTTTAAGTATGATTTTTATCAATAGTACAAATACAAAGGTTAGCAAAGTAAATTTATTTTAAATATAATAGTTAGTAACAAACTGAAAACAAATAGGATAAAAAAAAACTTGTTAGATTGATGTCTAAAAAAACAATATATGTAAAAAACTTGTTGATAATAATGTTAAATCACTTATATTTCACGAAATTTGCATCCCTTTAAAATTAAATTAAGGAGTAACATCCAAAAATGAGACAGTTAAAAATTAGTAAGCAATTTACCAACCGTGAAAGTAAATCGCTAGACAAGTACCTGAACGAAATCAGTAAAGTTTCCATGATTGACGCGCAAGAGGAAGTAGAACTTGCCCGAAGAATTAGAGAAGGAGATCAGGTAGCGCTAGAACGATTGGTAAACGCAAATCTTCGTTTCGTTGTTTCGGTATCTAAACAATACCAAAACCAAGGTTTAACCTTAGGCGATTTAATTAACGAAGGAAATTTAGGCCTTATTAAAGCTGCCAAACGCTTTGACGAAACCCGCGGTTTCAAATTTATCTCTTATGCTGTTTGGTGGATTCGTCAATCTATTTTGCAAGCCTTAGCCGATCAATCTCGTATTGTTCGTTTACCGTTAAACAAAGTAGGTTCAATTGGTCGTATTGGAGGAGTTGCAGCTAAATTGGAGCAAAGATTAGAGCGAGAGCCAACCGTTGAAGAAATAGCCATTGAAATGGACTTACCACTGCAAGAAGTGGAAAACGCACTGCGTTCAACAGGAAGGCACTTATCAATTGATGCACCTTTAACCGAAGGAGAGGATAACACCTTACTAGGTATTTTAGATAGCAACGATGAGCCAAGACCAGACGTGCAATTGATTAATGAATCATTGCAAAAAGAAATTAACCGTGTTATTTCTACACTTAGCGAAAAAGAACGCGATGTGTTAAAATATTACTACGGACTTGATGGTGGCCCAGCGCACACCCTTGAAGACATTAGCGAAAAAATTGGTTTAACCCGTGAGCGTGTTCGCCAAATTAAAGAAAAAGCCTTACGCAGGTTACGTAAATCTAGCAAAAGCAAAATCTTAAAATCGTATTTAGGATAAACACTAAACATTTTTTCGTTTATAATTCATTTAAAACATCTGCCATAAAACGGCAGATGTTTTTTATTTTTGGCAGGTTAATTTACTAAGTTTATTTAGGGATTAATTTTTGATTGTTACCAAAATATGCAGAATAATTTTAGGCCAGCGGGCCTTAGTGTTTTACCACCGGTAGTTAAAAACCTAATTATTATTAATGGTTTATGCTATCTTTTAAATGTAATATTAGAATCGAGAGGATTTAGTTTAAACCAAATGCTTGGCTTGTATTACCCAGAGTCTAGCATGTTTAAACCCTACCAACTTATTACACATATTTTTATGCATGGTAGCTTTATGCACCTGTTTTTTAATATGTTTAGTTTGTGGATGTTTGGCAGTGCTTTAGAAAATTATTGGGGACCAAAACGTTTTTTTATCTATTATTTTGCAACCGGCTTTGGTGCGGCAGCTTTACATTTAGGAGTAAATGCTTACGAAATAAATCAAGTAAAAGAGGTTATTAATGTTTACTTACAGAACCCAACCTATGACGGTTTTTATGAGATACAACAAATTGACCCACGCATATTTGATATGGGCCAATTGCAAGAATTTGTTAGAAATTGGAGTTTAGATAAATCGAGCCAACAATATATACAAAGTTCGCGCGAAATTGCAGAGGCTTTATTACAACGCAAACTAAATGTGCCAACTGTTGGTGCAAGTGGAGCTGTGTATGGTTTACTTTTAGCGTTTGGAATGTTATTTCCAAATACGTTATTGTTTATGATATTTATACCCATACCCATTAAAGCCAAATACTTTGTAATGATGTATGGTTTGTTAGAAATTTATCAAGGTATAACAAATAATCCAGGCGATAATGTTGCGCACTTTGCACATTTAGGTGGTATGTTATTTGGCTTTATACTTATAAAATATTGGAATAAAACACGAAGGGATACTTTTTACTAAAACCAACATTGGTGTATGAATTTGTTTGAAGAGATAAAACATAATTATTTACAAAGTAACCAAGCCGTAAAACGCATTATTGCCATTAACGTGGCGGTGTTTTTGGTATTGGCAATACTAAATGTGTTTGCTTTTTTATTTAATAGCTCGTTTTCTACCACAATAATTAATAGTTACTTTACTTTGCCAGCAAGCCTTGCCTCATTTTTATATAGGCCTTGGAGTATTGTTACTTACATGTTTTTGCACAGTGGTTTTTTACACATTCTATTTAATATGCTATGGCTATATTGGATGGGCAACCTTTTACAAGAGTATTTAGGTAATAAACGTGTTTATCAAGCATACTTTATTGGTGGTGTTTTTGGTGGCCTTGTATACATGCTTGCCTACAATGTTTTTCCTGCATTTACGGCTGTTAAAGATGTTTCTTATGCCTTGGGCGCCTCGGCTGGTGTGTTAAGTGTAGTAGTGGCTGCGGCTACTTTATTACCAAACTTCGAAATTAGGTTAATGTTTTTAGGAAGCATAAAACTTAAATGGATTGCATTAGTTAGTGTGGGCCTAGATTTAATAAGTATACCAAACGGTAATGCTGGCGGACACATAGCACATTTAGGCGGTGCACTTTTTGGATATTTGTTTATCAAGCATTTATATACCAACTCCGTTTTTGATAGACTTTTTAGTGTTATAGGTAACTTGTTCAGTAAAAAATCAAAATTAAAGGTACATTACAAAACCAACAACAATACCAATAAACCCAAAAGCGCACAAACTCAAATTGATGTAGATGAGATATTAGATAAAATATCAAAAAGTGGATACGAGAGTTTAAGTAAACGCGAAAAAGAAATATTGTTTAAAGCGAGTAACCATTAGTTATGTTTATTATTAACCGTTTAGTATTTATTTTAAATAGCATTGCAATACTTGCACTATTAGCTACTTATGCTGCGCCATACATTAGCCCAGATTTGCTTTGGCCTGTTGCGTTTTTAGGATTAGCTTTTCCGGCAGTGGTTTTGGTTAATGTATTATTTATAATTTATTGGTTGATTTTTTTTAATATGAAATTTTTGTTCTCGTTAGCTGTAATTGTTATTGGCTGGGGACACATTACAAAGTTTGTACAACTAAATGCCAAAAAGTTTGAAGCCAAACAAGAAAACACCATAAATATTATCACTTTTAATGCCCGTTATTTTGGTTTGTTTGATGGAAACCCAGAAAAAGACGTTTCCTTGTTTTCTGAAAAACTTGATAAACTAGCACCTGATTTGTTGTGCATACAAGAACTTTCAAATATTTCTGTGGCCGATTCTAATGCTGCTTTCGAAACCTTTAAAAGTAAGTATAACGGTTACAATAAAGTAAATATTAAAACACAAAAAGGCCGTTGGATGTGCGATAACATTGGGATTTTAAGCAAGTTTAAGGTATATAAAAAAGGTATTGTTGAGCACGATTTAAGTAGTGGCAATTATACCATTTATGCCGACCTGTTAGCTTATGGCGATACCATTAGGGTAATTGCTACACACCTGCAATCTATAAGGTTTGAACGAAGAGAATACGAGGCCGTAAAAAACATTAAAATAGAAAACGATGCCGAAAAGGTAGATGCCTATAAAAGTATTGTAGCCAAAATGAAATATGCTTTTTTAATGCGGGCAAAACAAACAGACAGTATTGCTGAATTTATTTCAAAAAGCCCTTACAAAGTTATTGTATGTGGAGATTTTAACGACTCTCCCCTTTCTTATGCATACCGAACCATTAAAGGTGATATGAAAGATGCATTTACCGAAGCAGGCAGTGGCCTTGGAAGAACCTACGTTGGTGCGATGCCAAGTTTTAGAATTGACTTTATTTTAGGCGATAAAAAGTTTGACTTTTATAACTACTACGCCAAAGCATTTGATTTTAGCGACCACAAATTGGTAAGTTGCAGCATAAAAATTAAATAATTCACTAATTATTGTTGACGGTTTTATACGGTCTGCTTACAAATTTATAAGTGTTTAAGCATACTCAAACCACCACTTACCTCCCAAATAACACTAAAAGAGATTTATTCTTACAGAAAATGTAAAAATCTTTATATTCAAAAAACAAATCAATACCTTGTGCCTCAAATTCTTATTACTTATGAAAAAGTTTACGTTATTTTTCTGCACAATAGTTTCTGTTTTGAGCTATGCCCAAAGCCCTACTGCACCAGCTTTAGGTTTTAATGTGTTTGTTCAAAAAAATGCAACTTTAACTACAAACGAAACCGATGGCCCAGTGGCAATTGGCGGGCAACTGTATTTAGGCGGCAACTATCAAGTGGCTACCAATAGTGCAGGTAACTATATGGTTGGCGGAGTAAAGGTGTCTTTATTAGTAGGCCAAGGCGTTAACTTTTCTGGAAATAATTTGTTACAAGTAAACCAAAATGGTTATGTAAAAATTGGCAATGGCAACAACCTAACCACATGGTATCGCGATTTAAACAACGCAGCATCTCCTATTAGAATTACCCCAGCAAATAATTATAACAGTGGTTCTCGCATACAAATGCAAGCAAATGCGGTTAACCTAGGTGTTTCGGCAACGGTAAATCCTGTTGTAGAGTCTGGTTTAATAGATTTTGCAGATGCATTTACAACATTAAAATTAAACTCAACCAGAATGAGTATTTGCCAGCACAATGTAAATTTGGCAACCCCTAATGGCGTAGTTTTAGGAAAAAACAATTTGCCATCGCAAGTACATTTAACCTTAAGTACTGGAATAAATGTATTTAATATTAATAGTCGTGATATAAATGCAGTGCGAATTTTAACGTTTAAAAACGCACCAAGTGCAAGCAGAATTTTATTAATAAATGTTGATGCATCAGGTGTATTTAATTGGGATGTTTGGAACCAAGCAGGAATTGGAGGAGCACAAAGCCCGTATATTATTTACAATTTTTATAATACTACTAGCCTAAATATTATTGGAAGCAGCACAATAGAAGGAACTGTATTTGCACCATTTGCCGATATAGAAAAAACCCAAAACCAATCAAACATCGAAGGACAAATTATTGCACAATCTTTAATACACGCTGGTGGCGAAAACCATTACTACCCATTTACGCAAACCGTTACCGGGTGTGCTGCACCAACGGTAGCGGGCATTAGTGTTAACAGCCGCGAACAGTGTATTTACAATAATAACTTTGTATTTAATTCAAATACAACCGGCACTGCGCCATTTACCTATTTTTGGGATTTTGGTGATGGTTCAACTTCAACCCAATCAAACCCAACTAAAACCTATTTATCAGAAGGAACATACCTTGTAAAACATAAAGTAGTTGGCTTGGGCGGAACAGACAGTACAACACTACAAGTTGTAGTTGGCGAAAAACCCATAATTGGTTTTACCATAAACGATAGTATACAAGAATACACCGGAAATAATTTTGTTTTTACCACATTAGCGCCTAACGGTAATTATTCGTTTGTTTGGCTATACGGCAATGGCTCAACCCCCGGAACTACTGTTAATACATCTAAATCATACGGTGCGGTAGGGCCTTATTTTGTTTGCCAAATTGTAACAACAGATATTGGTTGCGCAGATACTGCAGTGGCATGGGTAGTAGTAACGTCTGATAGTGTTGGCTCTGGCAATGGCGGAGGTCTAGAGAGTGAAAGCTTAGGAGGATTAGTATCTATGCGCGATTTTACTAGATTGCGTAAAGGACAAAACGCACCAATTAACTATGCCTTATCGCCTGTTTTTGTCTCAGAAAAAAATGGTTTCGGCAAAAAAACATCCTTGTTATCATTGGCAGATATGATTCCAGCAAGCTTATTAACTGGTGATGTTGCCCGTGTAACTTCTCCATCAGACCTTTTAAATATAACAAGTGCATTAGAGGTTATATCGGTTGATTATACCCAAAATAATAGAGCAAAAGCTGTTGTTCTTGGAATCAAGACTAAAAATAAAGCCTATTCACACACCAAATCAATTTGCGATAGGTTACGTGGTGCAACATTATTAACTGTTGATAGTGTAAAAATAAAGGGTTTCGATTTTGTAAGATTTGTATTACAACAAGGCGATGGAACAATTGAATTTGGAACCTCGTTTGTTTTAGGCTATAAAAACGGAGTAAGTGGTTACACCTTACAAACAAATTGGTTATTATCTGAAATGATTGCGCAAGACTCATTATACAATTTTCAGGTGTGGAGTACACAGCCAGAATATACAGATAAATTAGTTGGCGATATTATTGATATTGTTACAAATGCTGCGGTAATTAACCCAATAAACAACATTTCTATTCCAAGTTTATTTATTACTAAAGGATACCGCAAGGGCGCTAAACTAGTGCTTCATGTAAAAAACAAAAGAGAAACTACCCGTGCAGAATTAGCCCTTGAAGCACACCTAAACGAACAGTCGTTTTTAACCCAATCGAGCGAAATATTAATGATTGACAAAGGCGATGACCAAGTTTTTGAAGTTGTAGTAAACGATGGTTATGAGTATAGCATAAATGTAATTGCCGATAGTATTTTAGGCGATGTTGCATACATGGCAGACGGAAACTGGGGATTAGATTACGATAAAACATACACTACCATAACTAATTTTATTACCCAAAACGAACCAACACGTATATATAATCCTAGCGATTTATCAGTTTACCGTTATGCCTCGGTTAGTGCTATTAGCGATGATTATGTATTATTGTTTAAAGGCATAAACCAAGGAAATGCTGTTACTAGCTTAATACCATACAGCCACTTAACATTTTTTGCAAAAGGCAATGGAAACGTGCAAGTAACTTTACCGCGTGATAGTATTACCAACTGGAAACACCAATATTATTACACCATAGCTTTAACTACAGAAGGTAAAATGTACACCATTCCGTTAGCGGATTTTAAATCGGATGTTATTAATACACCTTTTAACCCAACAGATGTAAGAATGATTTCATTTGCTAGGGGCTACCAAGGCACAAGTGCAGAAAACATGGAACTTGCAGTAGGTAGTGTTTCGTTTAACGGTTTAAAAAGTGGCACAATAAATAACCAAGTTAATAATATTAATCAACCTACAATTTTCCCTAACCCAAACAGCGGTAGTTTTACGCTAAGCTTAAACAATGGCATGGCAGAAATAATAGAGTTAACTGTTACCGATTTGTTAGGAAAAACGGTATACACACAAAATGTTCAGGCGCTAAAAGGCCCAAACAATATTGAAGTTGTATTGCCTAATAATTTAAATTTAAGGGGTTTGTATTTAATTTCTACAAAATCAAAATCGGGTATTAGTAAAAGCCAAAAGTTTATTATTAACTAACTAACGTCTCCCCCTAATTTCCCCTAAGGCTCATTTCAGAAATGGAATGGGCCTTATATATTTTATACCACGATATAAATCCACCAATACAAATTAGGGTATACACCACCATCAAAACAGCATAATAATACATCGATTGTTGGTAATAAAGTAATACGCTTCCTGCATTTATTACAAACCAATAAACCCAACTGCTAAGTATTTTACGGGCTTCTTTTATAGAAGCAAGCAATCCAAACAAGGTAATAAAACTATCTAAATAAGGACTTGCGCTATCAGTATAATTTTTAAATAAATAACTACACGCCAAACTTAAACCAGTAAATATTATGATGGTATAAACGTGGGTAAGCGGTTTCCAAACAGCAATGTGTTCGTTTTTAATTTCTGCCTTTTTCCAATACCATAAACCGTAAACGCCAACACCTACATAATAAATACTTATAATAGATTGGGCATACAACTTTGTATGATAAAAAAGAACAACTCCAATTATAGATGAAGCAATACCAAACCACCAACCAATT
Organism: Bacteroidia bacterium; assembly: GCA_018058165.1. Taxonomy (GTDB): domain Bacteria; phylum Bacteroidota; class Bacteroidia; order UKL13-3; family UKL13-3; genus UBA6183. The sequence continues at coordinate 5,634 of JAGPCI010000022.1, read as the reverse complement.
GTTTTTTCGCGCATTAAGAGCAAACTGCATATAATGCTAAATCCTGCACCACCAATTTCAAGTATTTGGTTTATTGTCATGTTGGGTTCAAAACTATTAATTATTGCACATCAAAAAAATATCATTTGCAAAATGATAAATTATAAACATACCTTTGCCCTTGTCTTTGGGGTGGTGATAGGTGTAAAAACCTATTGCCTGAGATCATACCCTTGGAACCTGCCAGGGTAATGCCTGCGAAGGGAGTAGACAAACTCACGGTTAATTTATACTGATGGTGCACAATCAATATTATTAACTGTTCCAAGAAGGTAAAACAATTGATTTCAGCAACCCTCCCAGGTTGCTGTTTTTGTTTAATCTTAATTAATTTATCATGTTAAAAAAATTACTATTTGTTGTGCCGTTAATGGCAGCAAACAGTTTACTAGCGCAAGAAGATTCGAGCGCAGTTCAATCTGCAAAAAACGGGTTGCAAGAGGTTGTTGTTTCAGGCTTAAAAGCAAATCAAATTATGCCAATCACTCAAACTACAATTGGCACAAAACAAATTGCAGAGCGCTACTATGGGGCAGATGTTCCAACACTTATCAGGTTCACGCCATCCATTAATATGCAAAGCGATAACGGGACCGGTATGGGTTACAGTAGTTTTAGATTGCGTGGCATGGACCAAACACGTATAAATACAACTATTAATGGTATTCCTATTAATGATGCCGAAAATCAAGGTGTTTACTTTAACAATTTTGCAGATTTAGCAAGTAGTGCCGAAAGTATTCAAATTCAGCGAGGAATTGGCACATCAACCAATGGCACATCTGCTTTTGGTGGTTCAATTAATATCTTAACACGCAACCTCTCCGATAAGGCAGGAGCTAATGTAAATGTTGGATATGGCTCTTTTAACTCGCAACGTGCAACAGTAGAGCTACAAAGTGGATTATTGCATAATCGTTTTATGTTTTATGGTAGATATGGCCAATTAAGTACTGATGGTTATCGTACAAATTCAGGTAGTACTATTCGTTCATATGCTTTTAGTGCAGGCTACAAAATGCAAAATGCCATTCTGAAAATAAATATGTTTGGCGGCTTTACACAAAATCAGCTTTCGTATTCAGGTATTGATAAAACTACATTAGATGCGGATCGTAAGTTTAACCCTTTTGTTAATGGAGAACGTGATGCATTTATGCAAAATTTTTACCAGCTACAATACATTAAAACAATTAACACTAAGCACACTTTTAGTTCGTCAGCTTATTACGTTAATGGGTCAGCTCCGCAGTTTCAGTTTTTGTCTCCAGGTACATGGGGATTTAATTATGACTACTTTAATATGCCCAATGCCATTGTGGGCAACGATACCCTGAATACCTCAGGTGATATGATGACCTCTTACCGATTGTCACAAAATTTTTATGGCGCATTTGCCAATTATAATTACAAAACCACCAAACTGGATTTGGTAACTGGTTTGCACGCCAATCAATTTAACAGCACACATTTTATGGAAATAAATTGGGGAAGTATCATGCCAGCAGGTGTTATGCAAAACCATGAAGTATATAATAATACTGGCGTAAAAAGTGAGGTAAGCGCTTTTACAAAAGCAACTTATTCGATTTCAAACAAGTGGAATTTATTTGGCGATGCTCAGTTACGTGTAGCTAACTTTAGTTACAGTGAAAAGCAAATGGCTATTCGTAACTGGGGTTACAAAGTTGATGACATGAACTGGAAGTTTTTTAATTGGCGCTTCGGTGGTAGATTTACCATAAATACAAAAAATAGTTTGTATGCTATGGCCGGAGTTTCCCATCGCGAACCAACACGTTTTGATTATTTTCAAGATGATTTTGCCACAAGAGATATTAAACAAGATGATATTAAACCCGAAGACGTTTTGGATGTGGAAATTGGCTACCAACATACTAGTGATAGGATTATTGCAAAGGTTAATCTATACAACATGCAATTTAATAATCAAATCATTGGTCTTGGACAACTAAACACCTTTGGATATAACATTACAACTAATGTTAAATCTAGCCAACGAATGGGCTTGGAGTTAGAGTTATCATACAAAATCAGCAAGAACATTGTGCTTTACAATAACTCATCATTTAGTAATAACCAGATTAAAGAAATCAATCAGCACTTAAGTACATCATATGGTGTTTCTGATACAGTAATAAGTTACAAAAATGTAGCAGCCGCCTTGTCGCCTAATATTATCATTAATCAAGGAATAAAGGCCAATATTACAAAATGGTTTGAGTTTGATATAATGTATAGATACGTTGGATTACAATATTTGGATAACACGGGTGATAAGAATATCGCAGCACCAGCATTTAATTTTATAGACGCAAAAGCTACCTTGATATTAAATAAATGGATTAAAACAGGTATGCCAACATTAAGTTTGCGAGTTAACAACATGCTTAACCAAAAATATGTTACTACAGGAAGTGTTGCCCTTGGCACCAATAGCGTTAGTGAAACTGGTGCAAGAGGGGCGGTGGCTTTATTTATGCCATCGGCTAGCGTTAACTATTTTGTTACGCTTGGTTGGAAGTTTTAAACATAAAAGAGCCCCCATAAGTCTCATGCTTTTGGGGGCATTTTATAGTGATTTATCTAGCTTATAATATTTAGATATCTGCTAATAGAATCGTGTTCTGTCTGGGCAACCAACAATAAAAAATCGGTTTTGCTTTGCTGCGTTTGTACATTTTCGAGTGCGGTGTAATAGGCCATTCTGCTGGCTGCATCACCCTTAATGTTTGCAATACTATACCCGTGTTTTAGTAAAATTAAATTCATTACTAATCTGGCGGTGCGGCCATTTCCATCAATAAATGGATGAATAGTAACAAGTTTTTCGTGCATTTCGGCAGCTAATATTACTGGGTGCAAATGTACTTTATTACATTGGTACCAAATAAAATACTCCTCCATTTGCTTGGCAACTAAATATGGTGCAGGCGGCATATGGGCACTACCCTTTATCATTACCTGAACGCTTCTATATTTGCCCGCATTTGGTTGATCAATACCACGCAAAATTAAATTATGCAATGATAAAACCTCTCGCTCATTGACATCCGTATTTTTATCAATAAGGTGTTTCACATAATCTATGGCTTCTTTATGGTTAATTGCCTCCAAATGCTCGCGCATGGTTTTACCACTAATGGTTAGCCCTTCATTTATTACTAAATCAGTCTCTTTAAGTGTAAGGGTGTTACCTTCAATGCGGTTACTTTCAAAAGTGTATTCTAGCTCAAGAGCTTGGGCTATTCTGTAGCTATCAAACGCTCTATACTTATCGAGTTTCTTCTTTAGTTTATCAATTTGCCCAAGCAGTGTTTTAAGGCCTTTGGGGGCTGTATACTTTTGGGTTTGGTTGGTTTTGTATTTAACCTGTTCTTCTGCTGCTATTATTGCTTTAAGCGCCAACTCATCATCTCCAACCTCGTAAAGTATTTTTTCTTTAAGCCATACAACAAGTAAATCTTCAATGTTTAAATCTAATATCTCGGCAAGTTTAATTACTTGTGCGCGGGTGGGTTTTCTTGTGCCCGTTTCAAATTTACTAACCAGTGCTTGATCAATACCTAGTTGCTGAGCCACTTCTCGTGTCATTAACCCTTTATTTTCTCTTGCGGTTTTAAGTATTAATTTCATGATGATAGTTTATGTCATGACAAAAATAGTCATTTTATTTGGTTAAAAAAACCATCATCTTATTTTTCTTTCAATTTTTTACCTTAAGTTCCTTTTTTAAATACAAACCTGTATGGCTGCGCGGTTCTTTACAAATATCTTCTGGAGTGCCTGTACATAATATTTCACCTCCATACTTTCCTCCTTCAGGACCAACATCAATAATATAATCAGCTACTTTAACCATATCTAAATTGTGCTCAATTACTAAAACAGTGTTTCCTTTATCTACTAATTTTTGAAGCACATCAAGCAAAACCTTTACATCTTCAAAGTGCAGACCTGTAGTTGGTTCATCTAAAATATAAAACGTATTTCCTGTGTCACGCTTGCTAAGTTCTGTTGCTAATTTAACACGTTGCGCTTCGCCTCCACTAAGTGTAGTGCTTTGTTGACCAAGGGTAATATAGCCTAACCCAACATCATTAAGTGCTTCAATTTTTCTGAGTATTTGTGGGGTGTGTTCAAAAAACTTTACAGCCTCTTCAATACTCATATCAAGCACATCATTTATAGACTTTCCTTTAAACCTTACCTCAAGCGTTTCTCTGTTATAACGTTTGCCGTTGCAAGTTTCGCACCTAACATACACATCAGGCAAAAAATTCATTTCGATAGTTCGCATACCAGCACCTTGGCAAGTTTCGCAGCGGCCACCTTTTACGTTAAACGAAAACCTACCCGGCTTATAACCGCGAATTTTAGCCTCTGGTAAATTTGTATACAAGTTACGTATATCTGAAAACACCTCAACATAGGTTGCTGGGTTACTTCTGGGCGTTCTACCAATAGGGCTTTGGTCAATTTCTATTACTTTGTCTATATGTTCAAGCCCTTCAATTTTTTTATAGGCAAGCGGCTTTTGGTGCGAGTTATAAAAATGTTGACGCAAAATTGGATAAAGCGTTTCATTAATTAAACTAGATTTACCGCTACCACTAACGCCAGTAACAGCAATAAATTGGCCCAACGGAATACTTACCGATACGTTTTTTAAATTATTGCCAGAAGCTCCTTTTAAAACAAGTTTATTGCCATTTCCCTTTCTTCGTTTGGCAGGAACTTCAATCGCTTTTTTACCATTTAAATATTGTGCAGTAATAGAGTTTGAATTCAGGATGTCGCTCCAAGAACCTTGTGCAGCAATGTGTCCGCCATGCACACCAGCCCCATAGCCAATATCAAGAATGTAATCACTCTCCTCCATCATATCCCTGTCATGCTCAACTACAATTACGCTATTGCCAACATCACGCAATTCCTTTAGCGAATTAATTAGTCTATTATTATCACGTTGGTGCAATCCAATACTTGGCTCATCTAAAATGTATAAAACACCAACTAGCTGCGAGCCAATTTGTGTAGCCAACCTTATACGTTGAGCCTCGCCTCCGCTTAGCGTCCTAGATGGAGAATTAAGCGTTAAATAATCAATACCCACACCTAATAAAAACTTAATGCGGTTACGTATTTCTTTTAAAATTTCGGTGGCAATAATTTGTTGCTTATCATCTAAATGCGACTCGATTGTTGCAAACCAGCTACCCAAAGCCGTAATTTCTAAAGCTGCTAAATCGCTAATGTTTTTGCCACCAATTTTATAATGTAACGATTCCTTTTTTAACCTAGCCCCATTACAATCAGGGCAAGCCGCAATAGTCATAAACTCCTCAGCCCACTTAACTACAGAATCGCTACTTTTTTCGTGATAATGCCTAGTTATAAATGGAATTAATCCCTCCCAATTTGCAGTATAATTTTGGGTGTATCCGCTGTTATATTGATAGGGAATAACCAATGGCTCATCGCTTCCATGTAAAATAACATCAAGCGCTTCGCGAGAGATTTTTTCAATAGGATCGGCAAAACTAAATTTGTGAATTTTAGCCAACTCCCGTA